>DATFAJ010000641.1:0-5332 GCA_035254745.1 Candidatus Methylomirabilota bacterium
GGCGCGCTGGCTCGAGCTGCGCCTGCCCGACGCGCGCCGCCGGGTGCCCGGGTCGATCTGGGCGGTCGGGCTGGCGCTCATCGGCGTGCTGCTGATCTTCTACCGCGAGAGCTAGCGCGCGCGGCGTCGCGGGGCTGGGGCTGCCGGCGGGCGTGGCGGGCCTCCCGGGAACACGCTGAGTCGCAGGCCGCTGGCGTCGTCTCGGTCGAGCCACGAGACAGATCCGTGGCCGGCTTCGACCACTCGCAGAAGACACGGTCCCCGGGAGGCCCGCCGCCCCGCCGGCAGGCCCCGGCCCACGGTCCCGCGCGCTAGCTCTCGCGGTAGAAGATCAGCAGCACGCCGATGAGCGCCAGCCCGACCGCCCAGATCGACCCGGGCACCCGGCGGCGCGCGTCGGGCAGGCGCAGCTCGAGCCAGCGCGCCCAGCCCACCACCATCGCCAGCAGCCCGAGCGGCGCGTGGGTCACCTCGAGGAGGAACTCGTCCTTCAGATTCTCAGACGCGTGCGAATGGGTGAGGAGCAGCGCGCCCCCGACCGCGCACAGCAGCGGGAAGATCAGCGCCGCGCTCCGCGAGGGCATGCGGTTGGTGCGGACCATCCACTCGAAGACGCCGAAGGCGATCACGAGCAGCACGAAGAGGCGGTGCTGGAGCACCGTGGCGACCAGCCATCCTTCCCAGAACCCCTCGGGCCCGAGCGGCCAGGAGCCGGGGTCGTTGCGGAAGATCATGAAGACCGCGAGCCCCATGAAGACGAGCGGCCAGTGCCGGGCCCAGCGCGCGCGGCCGGTGGCGTGCAGGATCGCGAGCAGGCCCATGGCCAGCACGAGCATGCCGGAGACGTGGTGGTTGAACTCCGACCACGCGCGGTCGGCGTCGTTGCGCGGGGCGCTCGGGTCGTCGATCGGCATCTCGGCGAGGGAGGGCGAGTGCAGGCTCGGCAGCCGCGGCGTGAAGCGGGTGGCCACCTCGGCGAGCGTCGCCCGGTCGGACGTCACGTCGACGGCGGGCGGCAGCGAGGTGAGCGACGCGGCGGCGAACAGCACGGTGAGCCCGAGGCCGACCTCGACCTCGACGAAGCGCCGCAGGATACCCTGGTCGGCGGTGGCCGACGTCCCGTCCATCCGGCGGATCGCCCGCGAGTTGAACGCCCCCAGCGTGAGAAGGCCCACCAGGATCACGATCTTGGTCAGCACCATGAGCCCGTAGGCGGTGCCGAAGAGGGCGGTGCTGCCGGGGGCGTAGTAGAGCGTGAGCCCCACCCCGGCCGCCACCAGGCCCACGACCGCGCCCAGCGCGAGGCTCGAGAAGCGGCGCAGCAGGGCCACCGGCCACGGCCGCTCGCGCCGGCCCACCGCGGCGGCGGTCAGGTGCACGAGCCCGCCGATCCACACCGCGGCGGCGAGCTGGTGGGCGCCGTCCAGCAGCAGGAGGACCCCGCGCGACTCGAGCCGGGCCGCCGCGTGGCTGGTCCACGGCGCGACCACCGCGAGGGTGGCGGCCAGCAGGACCGCCCCTCTCAGCAGGCCCGGCCGGAGCCCGTCGGCGTCGCCGCGACGTCGGAGCCCGAGGGCGCAGATCGCGAGCGCGGCCCCGGCCACCACGCGGACGGCGCTCACCTGCACGTAGAGCGTCCCGAGCGCCGCGCGCAGCGGCCACACCGCGTCGTGGAGGAGCACGAAGAGCTCGATGCCGAGGGCCAGGGCCTGGCCCAGGGCGAGCGTGGCCGCGCCCGCGGCGATCAGGGTGAGCGAGCGCGGCAGCGCCGGCGGATCGAAGCCCGGGCGCGTGGCGGAGGCGCGCAGGGCGAGCAGGACGAAGCACACCCCGCCCACCGAGGCGGCCTGCGCGGACAGGATCAGCCCGCGCAGCAGGACGTCGAGGAACCCGGTCACGTCAGGACGTCTGCCGCCGCCGCGCGCCCCACCGGACCAGGAGCATGAAGATCGGCGTGCCGAGGGCAACCAGGACCAGGAACCAGTGGGCTCGGCCGAAGCAGGCGAGCAGGACGACCAGGTAGATGAAGTCGCGATTGGCCACCGCCTCGGCCAGCCGCGCGCTCGACGCGGTGGCGGCCGCCGCGCTCCGGCGAGAGACCAGGACCGCGGCGGCGGCGGTGCCGGACACCGCGAGGGCGCCGAGGAGGAGCGGCCACGCGGCGTCCGCGGCCACGCTCCAGCCGATGGCCATGGAGGTGAACACCGCCACGTGGACCAGGTTGTCCCCCCAGAAGTCGAGCCGGGCCCCGGCGGGCGACTCGAGGAACTTGAGCCGGGCCAGCTCCCCGTCGCAGCCGTCCAGGATCGAGTGGGTCAGGAACAGCAGGCTGCCGACCACCTGGTGGAGCGGATCCACGGAGAGGAAGAAGGGCGCGCCCAGGAGGCCCACCGCCAGGCTCACCAGGGTCATCGCGTTCGGGGTGATCGAGGTTCCCACCAGGCGCCGGGTGAGCGCGAGCGAGATCCGGCGCTCGACGTGGCGGGACATGAACCCCTCGGTGTCCTTGATCAGGCTCTGCAGGAGCCAGGCCTCGGCGGCCCTCGTCCCGTCCGAGCCCACGAGCGCGAAGCGGCCCGCGGGATCGCCCTCGGGGGTGACGCGCGGCCGGCGCCGCGCGAGCTCGCCGATCACGTCCGGTGCGCCCGCGCCCGCCGAGCGCAGCAGCGCGCTTCCGTCGACGCCGTCCACGGTGGCGGCGCCCGAGGGGTCGACCGCCGGCGTGCCGGGCTCGAGCGGCATCTCGCGGAGCCCGCGCAGCCACCGCGCCTGGGGCAGCACGTTGGCCGGGAGCAGGACCAGCCGGCCCTGCGCCCCGTTCATCGAGTCGGCGCCCAGCAGCGTGGCGCCGGTGCCCTCGAGGAGCCGGGGCTCGGGGCACGCCCGCGGGTGCACCAGCACCCGGTCGAAGCCGGCCCGCCCGGCGGCCAGCACGATGCGCCGGAGCAGGGGCAGCCCCGCGATCATGGTCTCCGGAGGGGGCGCGGCCGCGCCGGCCGCGGCGGGCAGGACCACCAGCAGGCTCGGCGCGTCGAGCGCGCGCGCGGCCAGGACCGTCATCCCGCGGCCCCGGCGCGCACCGGGCTCGAGCGGCGCGCGGCCAGGGCCAGACGCTCGCCTCCGCGACGACTCGACTCGCGCGCCAGACACTCGATGGCCACGCAGACCGCGGCCTCGTCCAGGTTGGGGCTCGACGCGCCGGCGCCCGCCTCGAGGCGCGCGAGGAACTCGTCGGCGACCGCGGTGAACCAGTCCGGGTGCTGCGAGCCGTCGGAGAGCGCGGGCGGGCAGGGTCGCCGCTCCTCCCGCCCGTCGGCGGTCACCACCAGCGTGTCGTCCTCGATGTCGATGCGCCCCGCGGTCCCGGTCACCCGCACCCGGTTCTCGCGCGTGTCGGCGGCCCAGGTGAGCAGGACGTCCGCGGTCGCCTCCGCGAAGTGGAGCCGCACCGTCGCGGTGTCCTCCACCGCGAAGCGGTGATGCCGCCGCGTCTCGAGCCGCGCGCTCACCGCGACGGGCGCCGCGCCCACCCAGCGCGGGATCACGTACGAGACGTGCCAGCCGTGATCGGTCAGCACGCCGCCTCCCGCGATCGCGGGGTCCATCCGCCACGCGTCGCCGGCGGCGGCCGCCGCGGGCTGGGTGCGGAGGGTCTGCCAGGACACCTCGCGCACCCGGCCGATGCGCCCCGCGCGGATCGCCGCGTCGGTCGCACGCACCAGCGGCGCGTGATGCCAGTTGTGGACGGTGTGGAGCACCACCCCGGCCGACCGCGCGAGCCCGGCCAGCCGGGCGAGCTCGTCCGGCGCGCCCACCAGCGGCTTCTCGCAGAGCACGTGCAGGCCGCGGGCGATCGCGGCCTCGATCAGGGGCGCGTGGCTCGACGGCGGGGTGCAGATGTCGACGAAGTCGAGCGTCTCGTCCGCCAGCAGCGACTCGACCGAGTCGTGCCAGCGCGCGGCGGGGAGCCGGCTCCCGCATTCGGCCCGGCGGGCGGGGCTCGCGTCGGTGGCGGCCACGATCTCGCAGTCGCCCCGCGCCTGCCAGCCGGGCAGGTGGCCGTGCACCGCCACGTTGCCGAGCCCGATGACGGCGCCGCGCCGACGCCTAGTCTCGCCCATGCCGCGGCAGCACCGCCCCCAGCGCCTCGTCCAGGATGGCCAGGCCCTCGCGCGCGAGATCCTCGGTGATGAGCAGGGGCGGATTGATCCGGATCGTCGGCGAGTAGGTCATCGCCACGAGCCCGCGCCGCAGGCACTCCTGGTAGAGATCGCGGGTGATCTCCTTGCCGATCGGCTTGCGGGTCTGCCGGTCCTCGACCAGCTCGATCCCGAGCAGCAGGCCCCGGCCCCGCACCTCCCCGATCGTGCGGTACTTCTCCTTGAGGCGCTCGAGCTCGGTCAGCATGATCGCGCCGACCCGGTCCGCGTTCTTGACCAGGTCCTCGTTCAGGATGATCTCGAGCGCGGCGAGCCCCGCCGCGGAGGCGAGCGGGTTGCCGCCGTAGCTCGACGAGCTGAAGCTCGGGTTGGACCAGGGCTTGGCCGCGGTCAGCGCGTCGGTCGAGACCACGCCGGCGAGCGGGAAGCCGCCGCCCACTCCCTTGCCCACCGTCATGATGTCGGGCACCACGCCCTCGTGGTCGGTGCCCCACATCGAGCCGGTGCGGCCGAAGCCGGTGATCATCTCGTCGGCGAAGAGCAGCGCCCCGTGATCGCGGGCCACGGACTGGATCGCGCGCAGGAAGCCGTCGGGCGGGATGACGTTGCCCGCGGTGCCCTGGATCGGCTCCACGATGATGGCGGCGATCTCGCCCGCGGTCTGGTAGCGGATGGCGTCGCGCACGTACTCGGCGCACGCGATGCCGCAGTCCGGGTAGCGGAGCTTGAGCGGGCAGCGGTAGCAGTCGGCGTAGGGCGTCGAGTACTGGCCGGGCAGGAACGGGCCCTGGTGATGCTTGAAGTCGCTGCCGAGCAGGCCCAGCACGCCGCCGGTCTTGCCGTGGAAGCCGCCCCAGAATCCCACGACCTCCTGCCGTCCGGTCGCGGCCTTGGCCAGGCGCAGGCCGGCCTCGACCGCCTCCGCGCCGCCCGAGAAGAGCTGGATCCGGGTGAGGCCCTCGGGGGTCACCTTCGCCATCAGCTCGAGGAAGCGCGCGCGGGTCTCGGTGGTGAAGCTGCCGAAGGTGAGCCGCTCCGCCTGGCGCTTGAGCGCCTCGACGTAGTGCGGGTGGCAGTGCCCGACGCTGCCCACCGCGATGCCGGCGATGAAGTCGATGTACTCGTTACCGTCCTCGTCCCACAGCTGGCTGCCGCTGCCGCGGGCCATCGCC
>DATFAJ010000642.1:0-2828 GCA_035254745.1 Candidatus Methylomirabilota bacterium
GCCCAGACCTTCGTGGAGTTCGAGCGCTTCGACGTGCGGGTGGTGCCGTGGTCGGTGGTCTTCGGCAACGTGCGGATCGCCGAGCTGCGGCTCACCGCGCCCACCGTGAATCTCGTCCGCCTGAGCCCGACCGAGTTCAACTTCTCGGACATCCTCAAGCGGCTCGCCACCGCCAAGGAGGGGGCGCCGCCCCCCAAGCCGGTCGACCCCAAGGCGAAGTCGCGCTGGACGATCCTGGTGAACCACTTCGCACTGGTCCGGGCCAACATCACCACGGTCGATCGCGCGGTGACCCCCACCAGCGAGTGGAAGGTGCGCGATCTGAACATCGAGGCCGGCAACCTCACCACCCGACCCTCCGGCCCGGTGGGGACCCTCGCGGTGCGCGCGGCCCTCAACGACTCGCCGGTCGACTTCTCGGCCCAGGACATCGACCTCACCCCCACCTCGTTCGCGGGGAAGTTCTCGATCCAGAACTTCAGCCTGCTCCAGATCCGACCCTACCTGCCGGCGCTGCCGGCGACCCTCGACTCCGGTATCGCGGGCGTGAACATGGCGGTGAAGCTCGAGCTGGGGTCGGGGCCGGGTGGCCTCGCGGAGGGGCTGATCACCGGCGACGTCGCGATCACCTCGCTCGCGCTCAGCCAGCCGGGCAAGACCACCCCGTTCCTCGCCGTGCCGCGCATCGGGGTCGGGCTCAAGGAAGTGAACCTGGTCTCGCGCGTGGTCACCCTCTCGAGCGTCGACGTCGAGGGGCTCGACCTCAAGGCGGTGCGCGACAAGCAGGAGCAGATCGATTTGCTCGATCTCACCAAGAAGCCGGCGGGTGCGCCGGCTCCCGCGGGCTCGGCGCCGGCCGCGTCGAGTAAGCCGGCTCCCGTCGCGAAGGCCCCCGCCGGGGCCGCGGGCGCTCCCGCGCCGTCGGCCCCGCCCGCCGCGGATGCCGGGTACAAGATCACGGTGGAGAAGGTGACGGTGAAGGGCTCGGCCACGTTCACCGACGAGTCGGTCTCCTCGCCTCCGCCGGTGCTCAAGGTCGCAGGCGTGAACCTACAGGTGAGCGACGTGACCTGGCCTGCGGTGCGTCCGATGCAGCTCGACCTGGCGATGATTCTGCCGGGCGGAGGCAAGTTCGGCGCGAAGGGGCCGGTCGGGATCGATCCGGTGGACGTCACCCTGGCGGTGACGACCCGCGACGCGCCGATCGAGCCCTATCACGCCTACTTCCCGTTCCCGGCCAGCTTCTCGGGCCGCTTCAACGCGGAGACCCAGAACCGGGTCCGGATCGTCAAGGGCCGGTTCACCGCGCTGTCCCGCGGCAAGAGCTGGGCCACCGACCTCGCGGTGAAGGAGCCGGACGGCAAGGAGGCGCCGCTGCGGCTGCAGCGCCTGGAGGTCAACGGCATCGACTTCGCGTGGCCCACGCACGCGCGGGTGGCCCGGATCCTCCTCAAGCAGCCGGTGGGCGAGGTCGATCGCGCGGCGGACGGGACCATGAACGTGCAGAGGCTCTTCACGCCCGCGCCCAAGCCGGGCGCGCCCGCGACCCCGGCTCCGGCCCCCAAGGCGCCCGAGCCGGCCACGCCGGCGGCCAAGAAGGAGCCCGGCCTGCTGGAGACCATGGAGCTCTACTTCAAGGAGATCGCGATCGAGGACGGCTACACCCGCTTCCTCGACCACACCACCCAGCCGCCGTTCTCGGAGGACGTCTCCAAGATCAACCTGGTGGTGAAGGACCTCTCCAACAAGGCGAGCCAGCACGCGAGCATCGCGATGCAGGCGGTGGTGGGCGGCGACTCCGCGATGGAGCTCCGGGGCGAGATTGCGGCGATCGGGGCCCCGACCTACGTGGACATGACGGGCGAGCTCCGGAAGTTCGCGCTGCCCGCCGCGAACCCCTACATGGACAGCCTGCTCGCCTGGATCATCCGGCGCGGCGACCTGACCGCGAAGCTCGAGTACAAGATCGACCAGGACAAGCTCGACGCCAAGAACGACATCCTGGTCGGCAACCTGAAGGTGGCGCCCTCGCGCGCCTCCGACGAGGTCAAGAAGCGCATCGGGCTGCCGCTCGGGCTCATCGTGGCCCTCATCAAGGACGGCGACGGCAACATCCACGTGAACGTGCCGATCAGCGGCACGCTGACCGACAAGAAGTTCGACTTCAGCGACGCGATCTGGACCGCGGTCAAGAACGTCATCGTCAACGTGCTCAAGGCCCCCTTCCGGGCCATCGGCGGGCTCTTCATGAGCGGGGACAAGATCGACGAGCTCAAGGTCGATCCGGTCACCTTCGCGCCGGGGAGCGCGGTCCTGAGCCCGGAGATGGAGCGGCAGACGGTGCGGGTGGGTGACTTCCTGCGGCGCGCTCCCTACGTGGGGCTCACCCTCGCCTCGGTGACCTCGCCGGAGGACGAGGAGGCGCTCAAGGAGCGCGCGGTGGCGGCCCGGCTCGAGAAGTTCCAGAAGGAGCAGGGGATCGCCGACCAGGCCGCCGCCCTCCGGAAGTACTACCAGGTCACGATCAAGGACGCGCTGCTCCCCAAGACGGTGGAGGACCAGCTGCTGCTCCTGCGCAAGCGCGAGCCGGCCCCGACCGCCGCGCTCGCCGAGCTCAAGCGGCGTCGGCTCGACGTGACCCGCGAGCGGCTCGCCAAGGTGGAGGGCATCCCGGAGGCGCGGCTCACGATCGCGCCGGAGGGCGGGGCCGCCGCGCCGCCGGCCGCGCCCGCCGCGGCGCCTACGCCCTCCGCCCCGCCCGCCCCCGCCGCGCCCGCGCCGTCGGGCGCGCCCGCTCCCGCGCCCCCGTCCGCCGCGCCCGCGGCGCC
>DATFAJ010000643.1:0-16440 GCA_035254745.1 Candidatus Methylomirabilota bacterium
GTCAGCTCCGCGGCCGCGGCCGGGCCACCGCCCCGGCGCCCACCGACCGCAAGCAATAGCCGGGCGACCGTCTAGCTCTTCAGGCTCTTCATCTGCGGGGGCCCAGAAATGGCCCCCGCACTCCCCCAGCGGCGGACAACCGTTTACGGTTTCTCGCCAGGCCTTCCGGCGGTCCGGTCCCAGACGTCCAGCAGCCGCGCGTTCTGCTCCGCGGTCCCCACCGCGATGCGCAGGTGTCCGGGGAAGCCCACGCCCGCGCCGTCGCGCACCAGGATGCCGGCCTGGAAGAGGGCGGCGCGCAGCGCGCCCGCCCGCTCGCCCGCCTTGACCAGGATGAAGTTGGCCTGCGACGGCGGCGAGGGCGCGCCGCGCTCGGCCAGCGCGGCCTGCAGCCGCGGCCGCTGCTCGAGCACGACCGCGCGCGTGCGCTCGAGGTGCTCGGGGTCGCCGAGCGCGGCCACCGCCGCGACCTGGGCCAGGCGGTTCACGTTGTACGGCGCGCGCACCCGGTTGAGCCGCTCGATGTGCTCGGGTCGCGCGACCGCGTAGCCCACCCGCAGCCCGGCCAGGCCCGCGATCTTGGAGAACGTCCGCAGCGAGAGCAGGGTCGGGTAGCGCCGCTGCAGCACCACCCCGTCGGCGGTGTCGTCGTCGTCGCAGAAGTCCCGGTACGCCTCGTCGAGGATCACGAGCGGGGGGTCCGAGCCGAGCGAGTCCAGGAAGCGCTCGAGCGGGCGCCGCCGCACGATGGTCGCGGCCGGGTTGTGCGGGGTGCAGAGGATCACGCACTTGGTCCGCGGCGTGACGCGGCCGCGCATGTCGTCGAGGTCCTGGTCGTAGCCGCGCAGCGGGCTCGCGACCACCACCGCGCCCGAGAGCGTCGCCTCGGTGCCGTAGGGCTCGAAGGCCGGGTGGGGGATCAGGACCTCGTCGCCCGGATCGAGCGCGGCCCGCGCCAGCATGGCCAGGAGCTCGTCGGCTCCGTTGCCCACCACGATCGACTCGGGGGAGACGCCGAGACGGCTCGCCAGGCCCTGCCGCACCTCGGTGCAGCCGCCGTCCGGATAGAGATGGGCGCGCGGCGCCTCGCGCCGGATGGCCTCGATCACCCGCGGCGAGGGGCCGATCGGGTTCTCGTTGGCCGACAGGCGCAGGACGGAGTCCACGCCGAGCTCGCGTGCCACCGTCTCGAGCGATTTGCCCGCGTCGTAGGGCGCCACCTGATCGAGCACGCTCCGCCAGAGCTGTCGCATAGGGCGCCATTGTAACTGCGAGAGTTACTGCGATACAAGTTCGCGCCAGGTTTGACTTTCTTCTCGCTCCACGCTACCGTTTCGCCATGTCCGCGGAACTGCTGCGACAGGTCCGCCGGGTCGAGACGCAGGCCGAGAAGGGATTCGACGGCGGCGCGGCCGAGCTGGCGGAGCGTCGGCGCCGCCTGAGACTCGAGGTGCTGCGGCAGCACCTGGCCTCCAACGTGGACTTCCTGCGCGCCGCGCACCTGGGCGGCGCGTCGGGCCAGCAGTCGGTCCAGGCCTACGCGGCCTTCATGGACGGCTTCCTCGGGACCCTCTACCGCCTCGCGGTGGACGACGCGCGACGCGAGGGGCTCACCGCGACCCCGCTGGTGCTGGTGGCCCTCGGCGGCTACGGCCGCGGCGAGCTGCACCCCCTCTCCGACCTCGACCTGATGCTGATCTACGACGGCGAGATGGGGCCCTACGTGCAGCGCGCAACGCAGGGGCTGCTCTACGCGCTCTGGGACCTGGGGCTGCAGGTCGGCCACGCGGTGCGCAGCCTGCCCGACTGCCTGGCGATGGCGCGCACCGACTTCCCCAGCCGCACCTCGATGCAGCAGGCGCGCTTCCTGGTGGGCGACCGCCGCCTCTTCAATCGCTTCCGCAAGGTGCTCGCGGAGAACGTCTACCAGAAGGACTTCGCCCAGTTCCTCGAGACCACGCTGACCGAGCGCGACCAGCGCTACCGCAAGTTCGGGGGATCGCCCTACATGGGCGAGCCCAACGTGAAGGAGTCGGCGGGCGGGCTGCGCGACATCCACACCGCGATGTGGCTCGCCTCCACCAAGTTCGGCACCCGGACCCTGCGCGAGCTCGCGGACAAGCGGCTCATCACCGCGCGCGAGCAGAAGGCGGCCGACGAGGCGCTCACCTTCCTGTGGCGGGTCCGCAACGAGCTGCACTTCCTCTCCGGGCACAAGAACGACGTGCTCTCGCGCGACATCCAGCCCCAGATCGCCAAGAACTTCGGCTACACCGCCGACGAGCTGTCGCTCGGGGTCGAGAAGTTCATGCGCGACTACTATCTGCACGCGCGGGTCATCCACCGCGTGTCCCGACGACTGATCGCGCGCTGCCGCGAGACCCTCTCGCGCCGCGCCAGCGTGCAGCGCCGCCTGCGCCAGGAGGCCCTCGCCGACGGGCTCATCGTGATCGACGAGCAGCTGCACCTGGCCCAGCCGGACGGCCGCGCCTTCCGCGAGGATCCGCTGCGGCTCCTGAAGGTGTTCTGGCACAGCCACCAGCTGGGCTTCGAGCTGGGCATCGACGTGGAGCGGGCGATCGAGGAATCGCTCGACCTGATCGACGACGCCTTCCGCGCCTCGGCCGAGGCGCGGGACCTCTTCCTCGGCATCTGCCGCAACTGGGGGCGGGCCGCCCAGACCTTCCGCGAGATGCACGAGCTCGGGGTGCTGGGCCGCTACCTGCCGGAGTGGGGCGCGCTCACGTGCCTCGTGCAGTACGACGTCTACCACAAGTTCAGCGCGGACCAGCACTCGCTGATCGCGGTGCAGAACCTGGAGGCGCTCGCGCCGGGGCAGTCGGCGGACTCGGAGGGGAACGCGCAGGTGGTGAGCGAGCTGGAGCGGCCCGGCCTGCTGATGCTGGGCATGCTCCTGCACGACATCGGCAAGGGGCGCGGCCACGGCCACGTGGCCAAGGGCATCCCGCTGATCGAGACGCTCACCGCGCGCATCGGGCTGCCGCCGGACGACGCCGAGAAGGTGATCTTCCTGGTGGCCCACCACCTGACCATGTCGCACATCGCCCAGCGGCGCGACATCGACGATCCCAAGACCGTCGAGTCGCTCGCCGGCGTCTGCCGGACGCCCGAGCACCTGCGCATGCTCTACCTGCTGACCTGCGCCGACATGCGCGCGGTGGGCCCCGGCGTCATGACCGGCTGGCAGGCCCAGATCCTCTGGGACCTCTACGCGCGCACGCTCGTGCACCTCACCGGCGGGCAGCGCGAGCGGCCCACCCGCGAGGCGGTGGCCCAGCGCGTGATCGAGGCCATGCGCGGCGAGGTGCCGCGCACCACGCTGGCCGCGCACCTCGCGATGCTCTCCGAGCGCTACCTCGCCACCACCTCGCCCCAGCGCATCGCGGCCCACCTGCGGCTGCTGGACCGCCTGGCCGAGGAGGGCGTGCTCGCCACCGAGCTGTTCCACCATCCGGACCTGGGATCCTCCGAGCTGGTGGTCGCGACCCGCGACGTGCCGGGCCTCTTCTCGCTGATCGCGGGCAGCCTCGCCGCGCAGGGCATCAACATCCTCTCGGCCCAGATCCACACCCGGGCCGACGGCATCGTCATCGACACCTTCCAGGTGAACGATCCGTTCGGGGAGGCGGTCACCGAGGAGGCGCGCTGGCGACGGACGCTCGAGGCGCTGCGCCGCGTGCTGCGCGGCGAGGTGAGCGTGGAGGAGCTGCTCGCCCGGCGGCGCGCGGTGCACGCGGGTGCCGAGGGCGTGGCCGGGCCGCCCAAGATCTCGCTCGACAACCAGCTCTCCGACAGCCACACCGTGCTGGAGGTCAAGTGCCCGGACCGGGTCGGGCTGCTCTACGTCATCACCCGCACGCTCTCGGCCCACGGCCTCGACATCGGGAGCGCGCGCATCGCCACCGAGATCGATCAGGCCTACGATACGTTCTACCTGACCGATCGGCAGGGCCGGCGGCTCGAGGACGAGGCCGCGATGGCCCGGGTGCGCGAGAGCCTGGAAGACGCCTTGCTGAAGCCGCTCTAGATGCTGAGCCACTACAAGACGCCGCTCTCCCGGCTCGGCGACCCCGTCGCGCGGCTGCTGCTCCAGGCCCACGTGCGCCCGAATCACCTGACCGTGGTGGGGCTCGGGGTCAGCATCGTCGCCGCCTGCGCGCTGGCCCAGGGGCGCCTGCGGGCCGGCGCGGTGCTGCTCACCCTCGCCGGGCTCTTCGACTTCTTCGACGGCTCGCTGGCGCGGCTGGCCAACCGGGTGAGCGCCTTCGGGGCCTTCCTCGACTCCGCGGTGGACCGCTACTCGGATCTCGTGGTGCTGCTGGGCGTCGTGCTCTTCTATCACCTCGCCGCCGACACCGCGGGCGTCCTGCTCACCATGCTCACGGTCCTCGGCACGGTCATGGTCAGCTACACGAAGGCGCGCGCCCAGTCGATCGGCCTGTCCTGCGAGATCGGCCTGATGGAGCGGCCCGAGCGGCTGATCACGCTGATCGCGGGCGCCACGTTCAACCTGCTCACCCCGGCCATGGTGGTGCTCGCGGTGCTGACCAACCTGACCGCGCTCCAGCGCATCCTCTACATTCGCCGGGCGTCGGCCCGCGAGACGGCGCGGGATCTCGCCGCGGCGGTGGCGCCCATCGTGGCGCCGGGGCCCGCGCGGGCGCCCGCCGAGCACGACGCGACGCGCCTTCGCCCCTCGCCCTAGGCCCGCCGCGCGCGTCCCGGTAGGCGGGACCCACCCCAGGTGCTTGGTACACTGACGGCCATGAGAGGGTTGACCGCGGCGGTCTGCCTGGTCTCGGTGGTGCTGCTGGGCGCGGCTCCCGCCGGGCTGGCTCCCGACGTGCGGGAGCGATTCTCCCTGGCGGTGGCCGCGTACAAGGCCGGGGACTGGAGCGCGGCGGCCCGGGCGTTCGCCGACCCGGCGTGGACGGGGACGCCCCTCGAGGACTACGCGCTCCTCTACCGGGCGGACAGCCTGCTGCGCCAGGGCGATACCGCGGCGGCCCGGACGCTGGCCACCCAGGCGACCGACCGCACCCCGGAGAGTGGCCTCACCCCCTCGGCGCTGATCTGGGCCGCCTCCGTGCAGAGCACCGCGGGCGACCCGAACGCCGCGGTCGGCCTGCTGCAGCGGGTGCTCGCGAGCCATCCCGATCGCCCCGACGTGCCGCGGACCCGCTATCTCCTGGGCACCGCGCTGCAGGCCGCCGGCGATCAGCAGGAGGCGGCGAAGGTCTTCGCGGCGCTGTGGCTGCAGGCACCCGCCACCTACGGTGACGCGGCCGAAGCCCAGCTCAAGGCGCTGGCGGACGCGGGCGTGACGGTGGCGGCGCCGTCCCCGGCCGAGCGTGCCCTGCGGGCCGAGCGCCTCCTCGCGGGCGGCCTGCTCGAGCGGGCCCGCACCGAGGCGGAGGCCCTGGTGGCCGAGAGCCCGGCGCCCGACGTCCGCGAGCGCGCGCTGCGCGTGCTGATGAACGCCTCGCGCCGGCTCGGGCGCGACGAGGCCGCGCTGGCCGCCGCCGGGGACGGGCTCGCGATCGCGCCCGCGGAGCGGCGCCCCGCGTGGCTGCTCGAGCTGGGGCGGCTCCGCCAGCGGCGGGACCGCGAGGCCGCGCTCGCCACGCTCGACCGGCTGGTGCGCGAGCACCCGAAGAGCCCCGACGCCGCGGACGCGCTGCTGCTGAAGGCCGACGTGCTCGAGGCCGCCAACCGGCCCGCGGAGGCCGAGAAGACCTACGTCCGGCTGGCCGCCGACTACCCGGACGAGGACGAGGCCGCGATCGCCCTGTGGCGCCTCGGGTGGACCGCGTGGTTCCGCGGCAACCTGGTCGAGACCACCGCACGCTGGGCGCGGCTGCAGACCGCGCGCGGGGGACAGAGCGTGCGCGACTCGGCGACCTACTGGCTCGGGCGCGCGTGGGAGCGCCGCGGCGACCGCGACCAGGCCGCGCGTCAGTTCGGCGTCCTCGTGCGCGACGCGCCGCGAACCTACTACGGGCTCCTCGCGGCCAGGCGCGCCCCGGGCGCGGCCCCGGGCGGAGCGGCGCCCGCCTTCGCCTTCCCCGCCGATCCGCTCGAGGCCCTGCAGGGCGATGCGCGCTTCGCCCGCGCGGAGGCGCTCCGCGGGGTGGGGCTACGCGAGTTCGCGGACGAGGAGCTCGACGACCTCACCCGCCACTCGGTGGGCGAGCCGCGCCGCCTGTACGCGCTGTCCGCGGCCTACGTGGCCGACGAGCGCTACCACATGGCGCTGCGCATCCTGCGGCGGAGCTTCCTCGGCGTGGCCCGCAGTGGCACCGGCTCGCCGCGCGAGTTCTGGGAGATGTTCTACCCGCTGGGCTGGCGCGACGCGCTCACCGCGGCCGCGGGCCGCGCCGCGGTCGACCCGTTCCTGGTCGCGGCGGTGGTGCGCGAGGAGTCGTCGTTCTACCCGGGGGCCCGCTCGCGCGTGGGGGCCCGCGGGCTCATGCAGCTCATGCCGGACACCGGGCGGGCGGTGGCTCAGTCGCGGCAGATCCCGTTCCCGGACCCCGACGTGCTGGACCAGCCGGTGACCAATCTCGAGCTCGGCAGCACGTTCTTCGCCGGCCTGCTGCGCGAGTTCGGCGACCCGCGGCTGGCCGCCGCGGCCTACAACGCCGGGCCCACCCGCGTGCGCGAGTGGTGGGCGGGGCGCCGCTCCGACGACCTCGAGGTCTGGGTGGACCAGATCCCCTACAACGAGACGCGCGCCTTCGTGAAGCGGGTGATGCTCTCGTACGAGGAGTACCGGCGCATTTACGGAGAGAAGCCGGGAGAGAAGCCGGGCGGCAAGCCCCGGGGCGGGAGCGACTCCTGAGCCGAGACCGGCCACCCGCGCTCTGGCGCATGACGGCCGCCGCGGTGGCCGACGCCCTGGTGGGCGTGATCGCCTGGGGCCTGGCCGCGATGTGGCTCTCGATCGCGGTGCTCCTGTTCCACCGCGACCCCGACGTGCTCGATACCGTCTTCCTCGTCCTCGGCGTGTTCCTGCTGGGGATCGCGCTGCACGTCGCCTACCACACCGTCCTGGTGGGCGGCTGCGGGCAGACCCTGGGCAAGATGCTGCTGGGGGTGGTGGTGGTGCGCCGCGACGGCGCGCCCGCCGGCTACGGCCGCGCGCTCCTGCGCTGCGCGGGTGGGGGCCTGTGCCTGTTGACGCTCGGGATCGGCCAGCTCCCGGTGCTCTGGAGCCGCGAGCGGCGCGGGCTCGCGGACCTCGTCGCGGGCACCCGCCCCGTGTCTTACCCTAGCGAGGCGGGCGGGCCCGCGCGACGGGATTGACCGGCTTGGCCGGCGATTCCAGCGGCTCGAGCGCGGCCAGTCGCTCGTCGAGCGAGGGATGCGTGGCGAGCAGCCCCTCGAGCCCCTCCCGCTCCTTGGGCGTGTAGGCGGCCAGCGACTCGAGCGCGGTGGCCAGCGCGCGCCGTGGCGACTTGTAGCCCATCGCCCGGAGGATCTCGACCGCCTTCTGGTCGGCCTGCATCTCCTGGTAGCGGCCGAACGCGCGCACCACGAGCGGGTTGACCACGAAGTCGAGCAGCCCGGCGCCGGGCGCGAAGAGGCCGAGCGCACCGAAGCTGGCGGTGAGCGACAGCGAGAGCTTGCGGCGGGTGCCCACGTGGCCCAGCACCTCGTGGGCCACCTCGTGCGCCACCACCGCCTCGATGATCGGGGTCGGCTGGCGCATCAGGCCGTCGGTGAAGTAGAACGTCGCGTCCTCGTCGCTGTAGGCGGCGGCGGTCGGGCTCTTGATGAAGGCGAAGCCGTAGCGCTGCGGGTCGTCGCCCCCCGCGACGGCGGCGCGGCTCAGGATCTGGGCCATGCGCGGCGTGCTGGGGTCGGAGGGCGTGGCGAAGTAGGTGCCCTGCGGCGCGGTGGCGCAGGCCGCCAGCAGGAGGGCCGCCAGCAATGCGGTGACGCCGCCGCGAATCTTCATGATGGCCGCTCTCATCTTAGAAGGCGGCCCAGCCAGGACCCGAGGAAATTAGGCCTTCTAGGGCTTGGGGCGGCCCCGCCGATGCCCTCTCCCGGTTGGGGGCGAGGGTTCACACCCTCGTGACATCCCGCCGGGGGCGGCTGCTACACTCGGCGATACAGGGAGGACGCGACGACATGCTCATCAAGCGGGGTGGGGAGATCAAGGGTGGGGAGATCACCGACCGGGCGCTCTACCTGAACCGGCGGGCCTTCATGGCGGGTGCCGCCGCGCTGGCCCTGGCGCCGAGCGTGGCCGCCGCCGCGCCCCCCGCCGCCGGTCAGCCGCTCGCGGCCGCCCGCAACAAGGCGTTCGACCTCCCGGACGCCACCACGAAATTCCAGGACGCGACCACCTACAACAACTTCTACGAGTTCGGCGTGAACAAGAACGACCCGGCGGACCTGGCCGGCACGCTCAAGCCGCGTCCGTGGAAGGTGCAGGTGGACGGCCTGGTGCAGAAGCCCCAGACCTTCGACGTCGACGACGTGATCCGGATGGCCCCGCTCGAGGAGCGGGTGTATCGCCTGCGCTGCGTCGAGGGGTGGTCCATGGTCATCCCGTGGATCGGCTTCCCGCTCTCCGTTCTCCTCAAGCGGGTGGACCCGACCGGCTCGGCGAAGTACGTGGAGTTCTCCACCCTCGTCGATCCCGAGCAGTTCCCGGGGCAGAAGAAGAGCTTCTTCAACTTCAGTGGCCTCGACTGGCCCTACACGGAAGGGCTGCGCCTCGACGAGGCGCTCCACCCGCTGACGCTGCTCACGGTCGGGATGTACGGCCAGGTGCTGCCGAACCAGAACGGCGCGCCCATCCGGGTGGTGGTGCCGTGGAAGTACGGCTTCAAGAGCGCCAAGTCGATCGTGCGCATCCGGCTGACGTCCGACGAGCCCAAGACCGCGTGGAACAAGGCGGCGCCCCAGGAGTACGGCTTCTTCTCCAACGTGAACCCGAAGGTGGACCACCCGCGCTGGAGCCAGGCCACCGAGCGGCGCATCGGCGAGTTCCGCCGCCGGCCGACGCTCATGTGGAATGGCTACGATCAGGTGGCCGGGCTCTACTCGGGGATGGATCTCAAGAAGTTCTACTAGTGACCGCCCGCGCCCGCGTCGCCCTCAAGGTCGCGGCCTGGGCGGCGTGCCTGGCGCCTCTCGGCGTGCTCGGCTACCGCGCGTTCACCGGCGACCTGACCGCCAACCCGATCAGCTTCGTCACCAACTGGCTGGGCGACTGGACCCTGCGCATCCTGCTGGTCAGCCTGGCCATGACCCCGCTGCGCATCCTGCTGCGTTGGTCGTGGCCGATCGCGCTGCGGCGGCTGCTCGGCCTCTTCGCGTGCTTCTACGCCTCGCTCCACTTCTGCGTCTGGCTCGTGCTCGACCACTTCTTCGCCTGGCGGCAGATGGGCGCCGACATCGTGAAGCGGCCCTACATCACGGTGGGCATGACCGCGCTCCTGCTGATGATCCCGCTCGCCGCCACCTCCACCGCGGGAGCCATCCGGCGACTGGGCGGGGCGCGCTGGCGATGGCTGCACCGGCTGGTCTACCTGGTCGGGGTGTGCGCGGTGCTGCACTATCTCTGGCTCGCGAAGAAGGCGAACCCGAGCCCGTACTACTACGCGGCGGTATTCATCCTGCTGATGGCCGTTCGCGCGTGGGACTGGACGCGCCGGCGGGTCGCGGCAGGGAGCCCCTCACCCCGGCCCTCTCCCCAGAGGGGTGAGGGCGCCTAGACACGAAACCCTCTCCCCGTTGGGGAGAGGGCCGAAGTGCGAGGCGAAGCCGCCAGGCGAGACGAGCGAATCCAAAGGTGAGGGGTGGGGCCGAGCCCGCGCGGCTACTTGGAAGGCGTGTAGTACGGGTTCTCGCCCGAGGCGTGATCGGTGGTGTCCAGCACCTCCTCCACCTCGGGGAGCTCTTCCCTGATCAGCCGCTCGATGCCCTGCTTCAGCGTGACGTCCGCGGCTCCGCAGCCCTGGCAGCCGCCGCCCATCTGCAAGTAGACCTTGTTGTCCTTGACGTCGACCAGCTGCACGAACCCACCGTGGCCGGCCACGGCCGGGTTGATCATGTTCTCGATCAGGTCCTGCACCTTGGTCATCAGATCGTCGCTCATGGGGCTCCTCCGCGGGACTGTCGCGCTACGCCCATACTGTACCTGAACTCACGTCCCGGGGCCAACCGCTCGCTCAGGCCGGCCGGGCGATCTCGCCGACCACCCGGACCCGGGTGCGGAGGGAGTTGCCGGGCAGGTAGGCCAGCGGGAGGTCCTCCACCTCCACCACGTTGATGGTCTCCCGGTCGGCGCCGGCCGCCACCGCCTTGTCCTCGGCCTCCCGGCGGGCGCGGGCGATGGCCTCGTCCCGGGTGAGGTCCTGGAAGATCTGGTCCACCTCGCCGCTCACCTGGGCGATGGCGGCGCCCACCGCGTTGGCCACCGCCTGGTGCGGCACGTTCAGGACCTCGGAGACCCCGGCCAGGCGCGGCGGCACCAGGAACGACCCGCCGCCCACCGCGATCAGGGGCGCCGGGCCCGCGTCGGTCTTCATGCGGTCCACGCCCTCCTCGATCATGGCGCGGATGCGAGCGAGGGCCGAGTCGACCAGCGCGGCCGGCAGCGACGCCACCCGTGAGCGGTCGCCGAGATCGACGAGGCCCGCGGCCACCGCGATGTCGGTGACGGTGAGGACGTCGCCGCCGAAGACCAGCGCCTGCTCGGTGAGGCGATAGCCCACGCTGGCCGGCCCGATGACGAGCGCGGGCTCCCGGCGCACGAGCGTCCCGCCGCCCAGGCCGAGCGAGAGGAGATCGGGCATGCGGAACAGCGTGCGGACCCCTCCGATCTCGACCACGTTGTTGGCCTCACGGGGGAAGCCGTGGCGCAGGCTGCCGATGTCGGTGGTGGTGCCGCCCACGTCGATCACCAGCGCCTCGTCGCGCTTGGACAGGAACGCGGCGCCGCGCATCGAGTTGGTCGGGCCCGACGCGAACGAGTAGACCGGGTAGGCCTCCGCCACCTCGGCCAGCATCACGGTGCCGTCGTTCTGGGTCAGGTAGAGCGGCGCCGCGATGCCGCTGCCGCGCAGGGCCTCGGTGAACGCGCGCGTGGTCTTGCGGGCCAGCTCGATGAGGCAGGCGTTGAGCAGGGCCGCGTTCTCGCGCTCCAGCAGGCCGATGCGGCCGAGCCGATGCGAGCAGGTGACCGCGACGTCGGGACAGGCGTCGCGCAAGATCGCCGCCGCTTCTTCCTCACACGTTGCGTTGAGCGGCGAGAACACCGCCGCCACTGCGACCGAGCGGATGCCCGCCTCGCGGATGCGCCGGGCCGCCGCGCGCATCCCCCTGGCGTCGAAGGGCACGAGGGGGCGGCCGTCGAACTCGTGGCCGCCCTCGAGCATCACCACCTCGGCGCGGACGAGGCTCGCCAGGTCCTCCGGCCAGTCGACGAACGGCGGCAGCGAGGCGCCGGAGGGCAGGCCGATGCGCACCGCCGCGACCCGGCCGAGGTCGCGCCGCTGCACCACCGCGTTGGTGAAGTGGGTGGTGCCGATCATCACCGCCTGCGCCTCGCGCGCCCCGGGGGCCCGCTCGACCAGCCCCGCGAGGGCCCGGGTGATGCCGGTGGTCACGTCGGGAGTCGTCGGCGTCTTCACCGCCCCCACCACCGCGTCCTCCTCGAGGAGCACCGCGTCGGTGTTGGTGCCGCCCACGTCGATGCCGATGCGCCGTCTCATGCGAACACCGAGCGGAACTCGAGGTCGTAGCCGAAGGCGCGCGGCCCGACGTGCTCGATGCCCTTTGGCGTGAGCAGGATCGGGGGCGCGGGGAGCGCGATCACGGTCACCCGCTGGCCGTAGCGCAGGGTCTCGGTGCCGATCGCGTCGCCCGCGACGGTGTCGAGCACGCAGATCAGATCGGGGGTCATGACCCGGGGCTCCCCGTCGAGCCAGCCCACCGCGAACTCGTTCTGGAAGGCGAGCTTGAAGGTGTGCCCGCGGAACTGGTCGAGCCCCTCGATGGTGGCGGTGCCGCGGAGGAAGCCCTCGGTGGTGCGCCGGGCGATGTCGTGGATCTTGCCGCCGAAGATCCTGATGCCGCGCTCCACCTCGAGCACCGCGTCGATCGGATCGCGGTGGGCCCGCCGCGCGGCCTGCACCGCCCGGCCGATGCCGATGGCCTTGGTGGTGGAGCCCAGGATCGCGCACTCCTTGATCTCCTTGCCGGTGCGCGGGGCCTTGCAGGTGGAGGCGATCGAGCCCACCTCCACGCAGGCCTTGCGGCTGATGCGCTCCATCCACTTCCAGGAGGCGGCGCGCGCCACCACCACCGCGTTGTCGCGCACGTCGGCCAGGGTGAGCGGGTACATCCGGAGGTCGTGGATGGCGAAGCTCGTCATCTGGGCCTCGGGGAAGGCGCGGCCCATGCAATCGCCGTCGATGACCGGCAGGTCGAGCATCGCCGCGCCCATGAAGGGCTGGATGGAGTTGCCGCCGCCGATCTCGAGCGACATGAGGGCGCGGAACTTCCGGCCGAGGTACTCCTCCATCATGGTGACGGCCAGCGCCATGGTCTTCGGATCGGTGAGGCGCTCCTGGCCGACCAGCGGCGCGCCCATGTTGGAGACCACCGCCACCAGGTCGTCGTCGGCCAGCTCGGAGGCATCCATGAGCCGGCACACCACGCCCTGCTTGTAGAGCTGGCGCATGTTGAGCAAGGCCAGGTACGGGCTGCCGCCGCCCCCCGTGCCCAGGATCCAGGCCCCGATGGCCAGGCTCTCGATCTCCTCCGCGGTCACCGGTCTCATCGCGCGATCTCCATCAGGGTCGTCCCATTAGAAGCCGGTGAACTCCTCGAGCCCCATGAAGCGCGCGATGCCCAGGACCAGCACCAGGGCCACCCCGATGGCGAAGGCGGACACCGCGGCCGCGGTGGGGTCGAAGGAGTACTTGAGATAGGCGAAGAGCTCGATCGGGAGCGGGGTCAGCTTCGAGCTGGTCAGGAAGAGCGACAGGGTGAAGTTGTCGAACGAGATCGCGAACGCGAAGATCGCGCCCGCTACGACGCCCGGCTTGATCACCCCCAGCGTCACCTCGAAGAACGCGCGCACCGGATGAGCCCCCAGGCTCTGGGCCGCCTCCTCCAGCGCGATATCGAAGTGGGTGAGGGTGGCGGTGACGGTGCGGATCACGTAGGGGGTGGTCACCACGATGTGGCCGATGAGCAGGGCGGCGTAGGAGGCCTGCATCTTGAACAGGGTGTAGAACTGCAGGAGCGCGACCCCGGTGAGGATCTGCGGCAGCAGGAGCGGCGAGGTGACGAAGGCGTTGAGGAGATCCCGGCCGCGGAAGCGGCCGCGCACCAGCGGGATGGCGGCCGCGGTCCCGATCACGGTGGAGGCGACCGCGGTCCAGACCGCCAGCTCGGTGGAGAGCCAGAGGGCCTGCATGAACTCCCGGCGCTGGAAGAAGTTGGCGAACCACTTGAGCGAGAAGCCCTGGGGCGGGAACGTGAAGTAGTTGCCCGCGTTGAACGCGGCCAGCACCACGATCACCATCGGCAGCAGCAGGAAGGCGTAGACGAGGCCGACGACCGTCCGGAGGATCATACGATGCCCCGCAGCGCGCGTTCGGTGACCTTGATGTAGACGCCGATCAGGGCCACCGAGATCAGGAGCAGCACGAAGGCGTTGGCCGCGCCGAAGGGCCAGTCGAACACCGAGAGCACCTGCTCGTAGACCACCATCGGCAGCACGTGCACCTTGAAGCCGCCCACCAGGATCGGCACCACGAACGAGCTGATCGCGAGCGAGAAGACCAGCAGCGAGCCGGCCAGGATGCCGGGCAGCGAGAGCGGCAGGGTCACCTCGAGGAAGGCCCGGCGCGGGGAGGCCCCGAGGGTCTGCGAGGCCTCGATCAGCTGGGGCTCGATGCGCTTGAGCACCCCGGTGAGCGACAGCACCATGAACGGCAGGAACACGTGCACGAGGGCGAGCGTCACCCCGAACTTGTTGTACATGAGCGGCAAGGGCTTGGCGAGCCAGCCGCCCTGCACGAGGGTCTCGTTGATGAGCCCGCGGTCGGCGAGCAGGATCATCCAGCCGTAGCAGCGGATGACGATGCCCACCAGGAGCGGCGAGAGGATGAAGACGATCAGCAGCGGCTTCCAGCGGGAGCGGGTCAGGGCCAGGTGGTAGGCGAGCGGGTAGCCCAGGAGCAGCGAGACCGCGGTGGTGATGAGCCCCAGCCACAGGGTGTCCCCGAGCACCCCCAGGTAGTAGGCGTCGGTGAAGAAGTGGACGTAGTGCCGCGGGGTGAACGCCCACTCGAGCTGCCCGTACGACTGCCGCGAGAAGCTGATCGCGAGCATGAGCAGCAGCGGGGCCACGAAGAACAGGACGAGCAGCAGGACGTACGGCCCCAGCAGCAGGACGCGGGCGCCGCGGGTCACGGATCAGCGGCCGAGCAGCTCCGCGGCCACGCGGGCCACGAGCAGGTTCGCCACCAGGGTCGGCGCGCCGGTCAGCGCCGCGACCTCGTCGCGGGTCTTGCGGCGGAAGCCGATGCAGTCCATGACCACCAGGCCCACGCTCCCGGCGCGGAGCGCGTCGGCGGCGCGGCGCACCGCGGCGGGGTCGTTCTCCTCGTACGGCGATAGCGGGGCCACGTGGGCGTCGAAGCCCGAGGCGCGCCAGCGCGCGATGGTCTGCGGCACGTGGCGCTCGGACGGGGTCAGCACGCCCAGGCGCCCGGGGAAGACCATCGCGCGGAGCAGCCCGAGCAGGAGCTGCTGCGGCTCGAGGAACGGCCGGCGCGCGGCGAGCTTCGGGAACTCGCCGGTGCAGAGCAGCACGTTCAGCGCCACGCCGCGCTCCTCGAGCGCGGCGATCTTCGCCTCGATGCGGGGGATCATCTTGGTCTTGCCGACGAAGACCGACGAGCCGTCGGCCAGGCGGGTGACCAGGATCTCGTCGTCACCCTCGGGGGCGAGCGGGGCGATCTGCTCCCGGCCGAGCCCGTCGAGCGCGCCGGCCTCGACGATCTCGACGTCGCCGCCCAGGATGGCCGCCATGTCCGGCACCACGTCGCTGCGCGGGGCCTGCCCCACCGTGATCAAGCCGACCTTGGTCATGACGCGATCTCCTCCGGCCCGATGTCGTTGCGCCCGATGTCGTCGAGCCCGATGTCGTAGAGAATGATGCGCGCGTCCGCCGCGACCCAGCCCGCGCGCACGCGGGCCCCGGCGGCGAAGCGCACCTCGCCGAGCTCGAGGGCCTGCAGCTCGAGTCCGGCGTCGCTCTTGAGGATGTAGCGGACGGTCTCGCCCTGGTAGACCACGTGGGCGACCGTCATGGGGAGCAGGGTGTCCACCGCCCCGCTGGGGTCGAGCCGGACCCGCTCCGGGCGGAGCGCGATGGCCACGGAGGCGCCGGCCGGTGCGGTCCCGATGGCCGCGAGGGTGGCGCTGCCGCAGTCCACCGTGTTCGCTCCGGCCGCGCGGCCCGGGAGCAGGTTGATGTTGCCGATGAAGCCGGCCACGAAGGCGGTGGCGGGCGTCTCGTAGAGGCCGCGCGGCGGGGCCACCTGCTCGACGCGCCCGCGGTGCATCACCGCGATCCGGTCGGACATGGTGAGCGCCTCCTCCTGGTCGTGGGTCACGTAGATCGTGGTGATGCCGACCTCGCGCTGCAGCCGCTTGAGCTCGATCTTCATGTGATCGCGCAGCTTCTTGTCGAGCGCGCCCAGCGGCTCGTCCAGCAGGAGCACCGCCGGGCGCGTGACGAGCGCGCGGGCCAGCGCCACCCGCTGCTGCTCGCCGCCCGAGAGCTGGCCCGGGTAGCGGCCCCCGTGGCCCGGGAGCTGGACCAGGGCCAGGGCCTCGGCCACCCGGCGGCCGATCTCGGCCCGGTCGACCCGCTGCATGCGGAGGCCGAAGCCCACGTTCTGGGCCACGGTGCGGTGCGGGAAGAGCGCGTAGTGCTGGAAGACCATCCCGACCCGCCGCCGGTGCGGCGGCACCCGGGTGACCACCGCGCCGTTGATCGCCACCTCGCCCGCGTCGGGGGTCACGAAGCCCGCCACCGAGCGCAGCGTGGTGGTCTTGCCGCAGCCGGACGGCCCCAGCAGGGTGAAGACCTCGCCCGGGGCCACCGCCAGCGACACCCCGTCGAGCGCCCGCGTCGCCCCGAAGCGCTTGACCAGTCCGGTCAGGGCGACGGTCCCGCTGGCGCCGGGCGCTTGCGTCAACGCATCTCCTTGTTCCACTTCTCCGTCCACTGCGGCCGCTGCTTGGCAACGTGCGCCCAGTCGAAGAGCACGAGCTTGTCGACGTCGGCGGGCCCACCGATGATCTTCTTCGCCACGTCCGCGGGGACCTTCACCGTCCTGTTGGTCGGGCTCCAGAAGAGCTCGGTGGCGAAGGCGA
>DATFAJ010000644.1:0-8762 GCA_035254745.1 Candidatus Methylomirabilota bacterium
GGCTGGAGAATCCTGCTCTCGCCGCCCCGACCTTAGCCGAGACGGCCCCGGACGGCAAGTCCCCGGCCGGGGATCAGCTCTGCGGTTCGCTGGACTTGCGGAGATCGAGGACGGGGGGCAGCTGCGGGGATTGGCGGGACAGCTCGAGCCGCGTGATGCGGGACATGTTGCGCACGATGTCGCGGATCTGCTCGCCGGCGCGGATCGCGCGCTCCACGTAGGCGGCGGCCTCGGGGGGCACCTGCCCGCGCGAGGTCATGAGCTGGAGGCTCGCGATGATCACGGTCAGGGGATTGTTGATCTCGTGCGCGGTGGCGAGCGCCAGCTGGGCCACCGAGCGGAGGGCCTCCGCCTCGCCGGCCCGGGCGTCCGACCGCTTGATGTCGGTGATGTCGTGGGCGTGGCCCAGCACGTACGCCGATCCGCCCGGGTCCTGGCAGCGCACGTTGCTGTAGCTCCAGATGCGCTCCTCGCCGTCCCGCGTGACCACCAGCATCAGCCCCTGGTCGCTCGAGGCGTGGCCGATCCGGTCGAGGTACTGGGGGAACTGGGCGCGGACCGAGGGGGCCAGGAAGTCACCCAGGCTCCGGCCGATCAGCTCGTCCGCCGGGTAGCCCAGACGGTCGGCGGCAGCCGGGTTGACCGAGAGCAGGATTCCGGCCAGGTCGTGGGTGCAGATCAGGCCGCGGCTCGACTCCACCAGCGCGCGGTAGCGCTGGTCGGAAGACTCGGCGAGACGGGCCACCGGGACGGCTCCGCTAGGCGGGCGAGAACGCCCGCTGCACCGCGCCGATCAGATCGGCGATGGTGAATGGCTTGGCCAGGACCGGGACCCCGCTCTCGCGGAGGAACGTGTCGTACTCCTCGGCCTCCGCGTAGCCGGTCACGAACACCAGGCGCCCGTGCGCGCTCGGCCACCGACGGCCGACCTCCTCGTAGAGCCCGCGCCCGTCGAGCTTGGGCATGGCGAGGTCGCTGACGATGGCCGCGTAGACGTGCTCGGCCAGCAGGCGGAGGGCGTCGGTGCCGTCGACCGCGGTGTCGACGTGCTCCCACTCCTCCCTCAGGATCTCCGCTTCCAGCTCACGGACGTTCGTCTCGTCCTCGACCACGAGAATGCGCGGATCTGGCACTGGCCGTCTCCTCTGTCCGGGGGTGGCTGTCCGGCTCGAGCGATTGGGGCCGGCACGGGCGCCGGCCCGGTCTCTCTGGTGCAAGGACTGCACCATGATCGACCTGAGCAAAATCAGGCCGTTATCTCGCCCTACCTGCGTCGCAACTGATGGGAAGTGTCAGCCCCCGCGCATTTGGGCAGCCGGGGGCCCGCCGCGCTTCAGCTCATGGGCCAGCGGGATCGCGGGAAGCTGATACCGGTGCGGGCCTGCAGCCGCTCGCCGATCTCCTGCACCCGGGCGTAGAGGCGGGCCTCGTCCACGAAGGCCTGGCGGTAGGCGTCGACCACCACGCGGCCGTCGATCACCACGGTGTGCACGCTGCGGCCGTCGGCGTTGTAGACCAGGTTGTTGACCGGGTTCCAGAGGGCCTGCCACTCCGGGCGCAGGGTGTCGAAGGCGACCAGGTCCGCCTTCTTGCCCGCCTCGATCGAGCCCAGCTCGGCCCCCAGGCCGAGGGCCTCGGCTCCGTGGATGGTGGCCATCTCGAGCGCGGCTTCGGCCGGGATCTGCCGGGTGTCCTGGCGCGCGTCCTTGTACTGGATGGCGGCCATGTTCATGGTGCGCACCATGTCGAGGTGGTTCGAGTTGTTGGGCGAGTCGCAGCCGAGCGCGATCCGGACCCCCCGGGCCAGCAGCTCGGGCATGCGGCCGTGCTCGGGCACGCCGCGGCCGCCCTTGGCCGCGGTGACCGGGCACATCGCCACCATGGTGCCGGAGCGGGCGAGGCAATCGATCTCGGCCTCGTCGAGCCCCAGGCAGTGCGCGAGCAGCACGTTCGGCCCGAGGACGCCGATCGACTCGAGGTAGCCGGTGGGGCTGTGACCGTGGCGCGCGACCGCATCCTGGCGCGCCTTGGCCCCGCTGTTGTGGTGCAGGGTGAGACCGGTGTGGTGCTCGTCGGCCACGCGCTTCAAGGTCTCGAGCAGGCCCGCGGTGCAGGTCTCGTAGGAGAACGGCATCGCCCAGGCGCGGATCCGTCCGTCGAGCCGGCCGTTCCACTTGGCGAGAAAGGAGACCGTCCGCGCCACCGCCTCCGGGGCCGGGTAGCGCGGCAGGGCCCACGGGGCGGGCTGATCGGTCACGCACTCGCCCAGGACCACCCGGATGCCCGCATCCTCGTAAGCCTGCAGGCACGCGTCCGGGAACTTGGTGCTGCCGGGATCGAGAAAGCACACCGTGCCGTTGCGGACGAGCTCGACCAGCCCGAGCAGCGTGGCGTGGTACTCCTCGTCCTCCGTCATCGCCGCCTGCAGATTGAACACGTGCACGAGCGGGCTCGCCTGCTCGTCGGGAAAGATGCCGCGCACCGGGTGCGCGTAGCTGATGTGCATGTGGCCGTTGAAGAAGCCCGGAGTGACCACGAGATGCCGCCCGTCGATCACCCGGTCGGCGCGGGTGTCGCGGAGCTCGGCCGCCTTGCCCACGCGGGTGATCCGCCCGTTCTCCACGAGGATCGCGCCGTCCTGGATGATGCGGCGCTGCCGGTCGAGGGTCAGGACGTAGCGCGCGTGGTCGATCTTGAGGCTCGGCTGTGGTGGCATGGCGGACCGCCTCCCTGGAGGAGCGAGTGATGGACGCCCGGAGTCTACGCCGCTCCCCCGAGGGTTGTCCATCGCGCGCCCGCGCGGTGCTATGGTCGAGCGCGTGCCGCCCGCCCACGTTGCGCTCGCCCTGCTCGTGACCGTCATCTGGGGGGTGGCCTTCGTCGCCACGCGCCTGGCGCTCGACGACTTCTCGCCGCCCGTCCTCACCGCGCTGCGCTTCCTGGTGGCCGCGCTCCCCACCCTGGTCCTGCCGAGGCCACGCGTCTCGTGGCGCGCGCTCGTGGCCGTGGGGCTCACCCTCTACACCGGCCAGTTCCTGTTCCAGTTCTTCGGCATCGCGGCCGGGATGCCGCCCGGCCTCGCCGCGATCGTGGTGCAGACCCAGGCGCTCTTCACCATCGTGTTCGCGGCCCTCGCGACCGGCGAGCGGCCGAGCCGCCGCCAGTGGACCGGCACCGCGGTGGCCTTCGGGGGCCTGGCCGTCGTCGCGTCCACGGTGGGGCGCGACCTGACCGCGACCGGTCTCGCGCTCACCGCGCTCTCCGCGATCAGCTGGGGCGTCGGCAACGTGCTGGTCAAGCGCCTGCCCGCCGTCGACGCGCTCGCCCTCGCGGTCTGGCTCAGCCTGGTGCCGCCCTTGCCCGGTCTCGCCCTCGCGGTCCTGTGGGACGGCCCGCGCGCGATCGGGGCCTCGTGGCACGCCGCCTCGTGGCTCGGGGTCGGCGCGGTGCTCTACCTGGGCCTCGTCGCCACCGTGCTCGCCTACGCGATCTGGGGTCACCTGCTGCGACGGCATCCCGCCGCGCTGGTGGCGCCGTTCGCCCTGCTCGTGCCCTTCGTGGCCGCCGCCTCGTCCGCCGTGGTGCTCGGCGAGCGGTTCGGGCCGTGGCGCCTGCTCGGCATGGGGCTGGTGCTGCTCGGCCTCGCGGTCATCGTGCTGCCCGCCGCGGCAGGAGTTACGGAGTCGCCCCCGCGTTCCCGGTAAGGCTTACCCGCGCGCGGTGATCGCGCGCTGCCGAGCCGCGCGATCACGACGGTCGGGCGCACTTGCACGGGAAATGCTTCGGGTGATCGGGCAAGGAGGAGCCCGATGCTCAAGCCAGCCAGCGGATTCAAGGGACTCACCATCGCCGCCATCGACGGCGATCTCGGGAGCGTGGCCGATCTCTACTTCGACGACCTCAGCTGGACCGTTCGCTACCTCGTGGTCGACACCGGCTCCTGGCTGCCCGGCCGCCAGGTGCTGATCTCCCCGCTCTCGGTGCGCGAGGCGGGAGACAAGATCCTGGTCGACCTCACCCAGGCGCAGGTGAAGGACAGCCCGCCGGTCGAGACCGACAAGCCGGTCAACCGCCAGCAGGAGGAGGCGATCGCGCGCTACTACGATCAGCGCTACTACTGGGAAGGTCCGTATCGCTGGGGCCTGCTCGCCTACCCCGGCATGCCGCCGGTGCCCACCGCACCGATCCCGGCCGACGGGATCGCGGAGGAGATGGCGGCGCGCGAGCGCGAGACGCTCGGCGATCCGTCGCTGCGCAGCACGCGCGACGTGACCGGCTACTACATCGCGGCGCTCGACGGCGACATCGGGCACGTCGAGGACTTCCTGATCGACGATCGCGCGTGGGCCATCCGGTATCTCGTCGTGGACACCCGCAACTGGTGGCCCGGCAAAAAGGTGGTGCTCTCGCCGGAGTGGATCAAGACGGTGAGCTGGCCGGACTCGCAGGTGCACGTGGATCTGCGCCGAGACGAGATCAAGGCCGCGCCCGAGTACGATCCGAGCCGACCGTTCGACCGCGCCTACGAGACCCGGCTCCTCGAGCATCACAGTCGGCGGAAGTACTGGGAATTCGAGGGGCGCTGAGGAGGCCGTCCGCACGAGAACAGCCGGAAAGAGTGACCGGGAAGAAAGTACCGCCTTCCGCCCCCGGGGCGGGAGGCGGTACGCGTCGACGGCGCCGAGCGCCGCCGGGGCGGCCGGATAGGGCCCCTCCCGGGCCGACCACCGCGTGGCACATGGGTTGCTCCCTGAGCCTGGACTCCATGGACCGGCCGGATCCGAACCACGTCGCTCCCGATCACCTCGTCCAGTTCTACGACGAGGACGCGGACCTGATCGCCACGCTCGCCGAGTACGTCGGGATCGGGCTCGCCACCGACCGCAGCTGCCTCGTCATCGCGACCAAGGATCATCGCGACGGCCTCGAGGAGCGGCTGCGGGACGCGGGGCTCGACCTCTCCACCGCCCAGGCCACCGGTCAATACGTGGCCGTCGACGCGGCCGACACCCTGGCCCGCATCGAGGTCGGGGACGGCGTCGATCCGCAGCGCTTCACGGATGTCGCGGGCAGCCTCTTCGGGCGGCTCCGGCCCGGCCGGCCGATCCGGGTGTTCGGCGAGATGGTCGGGCTGCTGCTGGCGCGGGGACGGTCCGAGGCGACCTTCCGGCTCGAGGCGCTCTGGAACGAGCTCGGCGCGACCCGCACCTTCGAGCTCCTGTGCGCCTATCCCCTGGCCCAGCTCGGGGGCCGCGGGCTCGCCCACCCGATCGTGGAGATCTGCGCCCGCCACTCGCGGGTGATCCCGGCCGCCGGCGCTCCGGGGCGCGGCCAGGAGGACGAGCGGCTCCGGACCCTCGTGTCCCTACAGCGTCAGGCCTCGTCGCTGCAGGCGCAGGTCACCGAGCGCAGCGCGATCGAGTCCACGCTGCGCACCGTGAAGGAGGAGCTCGAGGTGCAGGTGCAGGACCTCCGGCGCCTGCACGAGACGGCGGTCCGGCTCACCGGCAACCTCAAGGTGGAATCGGTGCTGCGGGAGGTGCTCCAGGCCGCGATGGCGGTGCCGGGCGCGAGCCTCGGGCTCCTGTCCCTCTGCGAGCCGGAGGGGCCGGGCCTCGCGCTCGCGGTGCACGCCGGCTTCACCCCGGAATTCCTCGACCAGGTGCGGCACGTCCCGCCGGGCGGCGGGGCCTGCGGGACCGCCTTCGCCGAGCGGCGTCAGGTGGTGGTCGAGGACGTGACGACCGACCCGGTCTTCGCCCCCTACCGCGCGGCCGCCGACGGCGCGGGCTTCCGGTCCTGCCACAGCACCCCGCTCTTCACGCGGCGCGGGGACATCGTCGGTGTCCTGTCGGTGTTCTTCCCGGGACCCCGGCGTCCCTCCGAGCGCGAGCTGCGCCTGATGGACCTGCACGCGCGCATCGCGGCGGACGCGATCGAGAACGCGCGCCTGCACGAGCGCCTTCAGCAGGAGCTCGAGGACCGCAAGCAGTCGCTCGCCCGCGAGCACATCGCACGGGCCGAGGCCGAGAGCGCCAACCGGATGAAGGACGAGTTCCTGGCCACCGTCTCGCACGAGCTGCGCACGCCCCTCAACGCGATCCTCGGATGGGCCCACATCCTCCGCGCCGGCGCGCCCGACGAGGCCACGATGGCGCGCGGGATGGAGGTCATCGAGCGCAATGCCCAGACCCAGGCCCAGCTCGTCGAGGACATCCTCGACGCCTCGCGCGTGATCACCGGCAGCCTGCGCCTCACCCGCGGCCGGGTCGACCTGGCCGCGGTGATCAACACCGCGACCGACTCGGTGCGGCTCGGCGCGGAGGGCAAGGGCATCGAGCTGGTGGTGGTCCTCGACCCGGCCGCGCGGCAGATCTCGGGCGACGCGAGCCGGCTGCAGCAGATGGTGTGGAACCTGCTCTCCAACGCGATCAAGTTCACGTCGCGGGGCGGGCGCGTGGAGATCCGGCTCGCCCGGATCGACGGCTACGCCCAGATCCAGGTGACCGACACCGGCGAGGGCATCGCTCCCCAGTTCCTGCCCTTCATCTTCGATCGCTTCCGGCAGGCCGACTCGACCATCACCCGTCGCCACGGCGGTCTCGGGCTCGGTCTCGCCATCGTCCGCCACCTGGCCGAGCTGCACGAGGGCACGGTCGAGGCGGAGAGCGCCGGCGAGGGCTACGGCGCGACGTTCACGATCCGCCTCCCGCTCGGCGCGACGGCGGAGGCCGCGCGGCCCGTCACCGCCGGCGCGCCGGCGCCGCTCCAGGGGGCCCAGCTGCTCGTGGTCGACGACGACCAGGACGCGCTCGACATGCTGTCGATGCTGCTCGAGGAGGCGGGCGCGAGCGTGCGCACCGCGACCTCGGCGGCGGAGGCCCTCGCGCTCCTGCGGTGGCTCCGGCCCCACGTCCTGCTGTCGGACCTCGCCATGCCGGACGAGGACGGCTACTCCCTCATCCGCAGCCTGCGGACGATCGAGCGCCACGGCGATCGCCGGACGCCGGCGGTGGCGCTCACCGCCTACGTGCGCGTCCAGGACCGGGCGCGCGCGGTCGACGCCGGCTTCGACGTCTTCGTGGAGAAGCCGGTCGACCCCGACGAGCTCGTGTCGGTCATCGCGGGCCTTCTCGACTCTCGCGCCCCGCGCCCCCCGCGCGACGCGCGACCCGACCTCGAGCAGGCCTGACCCGCCCCCACCCGACCACGGACCGCGCGCCGCCGACCATCTCGCCGGTCAGTGCCGCGCCGGCTTGCCCGCCTTCATGTCGCGCATCTCGGCGCCCGCCTTCTCCAGCCGATCGCGCTCCCAGGTCCGGGCGATGCGGGGGAAGATCTCGCCCTCCTCCTCCTGGATGTGCCGGTTGAGCGCGTCGTGGATCTGGCGCACCGTGGCGAGCCAGCGCGCCTCCTTCGGCTCGAGCCGCCCGGTCTGCTCGATGAGGCCCTCGACCTCGTGCACCTGCTCGTCGTGACGGTCCGACACCCACGCCGAGAGCTTCTCGTCGCCGACCCCGTCGCTCTCGAGGGGACCGTAGAGGCAGGCCTCCTCGAGCTCCTCGTGGGCCTTCAGCTCCGGCTGCAGCGCCTTCCACAGCCGGCCCCGCTCGGCGGGTGGCGCCTCCAGCAGCTTGCCGAACGCCGCCTTCGCCTTCTCGTGCTCCTGCTCGAGGAACTTGATCGCGTCCATGGGAACTCCTCCTTTGCCCTGGAGGAGGAAGCAACTCTCGTGCAACCGGGCGCCCGGCGGCGCAGGCGAGGCCGGAGCCGGTGAATCGGAGCGTGGGGGAGGGCGGGCGCGGTAAGGCTTACCGGGAAAACTTCGGCATGACCTCGGGTCAGGATGTCGGCGGTGGCGAGGTCTTCGGCCAGCCGGAGCGCGTCGTAGTGTGGCCGAGGAGCGCGGAGATCGCGTGCGCGGTGGCCTTCACCTCCGCGGAGAGGGCGCGAAGCCGGGGCCGGACGCGATCGGTGGGCCCGCCGATCGCGCAGGCCCCCGCGACCGCCCCGTCGCGATCGAAGATCGGAGCCGCGATGCCGGCCGCGCCGACCGCGAGCTCGTCGAGGTTGACGCAGAGGCCGGTCTGGCGGACCTCGTCGAGCGCGGCGCGCAGCGCGGGCAGACTGGTCATGGTGTGGTCGGTGTAGCGCTTGAGCGGCAGCCGCCGCAGGATCTTCTCGCGCTGGGGCGCGGGCTGGAACGCGAGCAGCACCTTGCCGCTCGAGGTGGCGTGGAGCGGGCGCCGATCCCCCACCCCACCCGCGTAGCGGATGACCTGGTCGCTGTCGACCTTGTCCACGAAGACCACCGCCACCCCGTCCGCGCTGAGCGTCCCCAGGAACACGGTCTCGCCGGAGCGCGCCATCAGCGCCCGCAGCGCGGGCCGCGCGATCTCGGGCAGCCCGCGTGGCGTCGGCCGGCCCAAGCCGAGCTCGAGCGCCCGGCGGCCGAGGCGATACTCGCCGCCCGGCCCCTGCTCGAGGTACTCGCGCGCGGCGAGGGTGCGGAGCAGCGGGAGCAGGCTGCTCTTGGGGGCGAGGAGCTGCGCGCTCAGCTCGCGCAGGGCCAGGCCCTCGCGGGTGGACATCACGAGCTCGAGGATGTCCACCACCCGACCGGCGGCGCGGTGTCGGCCCGCCGCGCGGGCCTCCGGCAGCGCGGCGGGACTCACCGCCGCGCCGCCGGCACCTCGAAGCCGAAGAACCGGGCCGCGTTGAGCCCGAGCACGTCGGCCCGGGCGCTCTCGGAGAGATGGCCC
>DATFAJ010000645.1:0-8525 GCA_035254745.1 Candidatus Methylomirabilota bacterium
GCGGGCAGGTCACGCCGGGCGTGGATGCCGACCGCCATCTCCATGAACTTGCGGTTGACCCACACCGTGTTCATCCAGTTCGAGATCGGCGCGGTCAGGCTCCCCAGGCGTCCGACCAGCTCGGTGTTGCCCAGGAACCGATCCTGGAGGGTCACGCCCTTCTCCCGGGCCTCCGCGGAGCGGGCGCGCAGCATGAGCCGCGGGAAGTCCACCGCCCAGCGGTGCGGCGGGGTGTACGGGCAATGGTTGTAGCAGAGCTTGCACTGGTAGCAGAGGTCGACCACTTCCTTCACGTCGGCGGTGGGCAGCTTCTCGACATCGCCGTCCACCGCGTCGACGTCGAGCCGGTCGAACAGGACCTTGAACGAGGGGCAGAGGGGCAGACAGCGCCGGCAGCCCGCGCAGATGTCGTAGACGCGGCGCAGCTCGGTGTCGACGCGGTCGAGCCGCCAGAATTCCGGTGCGCGGATGTCGAGTGTCATCGGCCTCTCGTGATGGGGGCGGGGCGGTTGGAGATCCGGCCCGGGCGCCGACCGATCGGCCGACGCCCGGGCGATTCCGCCGGGTCCCTAGATGGCGTCGGCTGGGTCCTTGCCCGCGACCTGGTTGAGGCCCTTGGTGAAGCGGCCGGCGTGCGACTTCTCCGCCTTGGCGAGGGTCTCGAACCACTCCGCCAGCTCCGGATACCCCTCGTCGCGGGCGGTCTTGGCCATGCCCGGGTACATCTGGGTGTACTCGTAGGTCTCGCCCGCGACCGACGCCTTGAGGTTCTTCTCGGTCTTGCCGATGGGCTCACCGGTGGCCGGATCGCCCACCTCCTTGAGGAAGTCGAGATGCCCGAAGGCGTGGCCGGTCTCCGCGTCCGCGGTGTCCTTGAACAGGCCCGCGATGTCCGGGAAGCCTTCGATGTCCGCGACCCGCGCGAAGTACAGGTAGCGGCGATTGGCCTGCGACTCGCCCGCGAACGCCTCCTTGAGATTCTCCACGCTCTTCGAGCCCTTCAACGCCTTGCCTGCCATGGGACGTCCTCCTTTACCGCGGTTGGTGGTGACGGCGGCCCGGGGATCTCCCGGGCTACGGTGACGGGCGCCGGCCCCGCGAGGCCTTGCGGCCCCCGCGGCGCTGGCACTCGAGACAGCGACCGTAGAACTCGATCCGGTGATGCGTGACGCTGAAGCCGCTCTGAGCGGCCACCCGGCCGCAGAGGGCGCGGGACTGAGGCTCGGTGGCCGGCCCCTGCACGTCGCTGATGGCACCGCAGACGAGGCAGGTGAAGTGGTGGTGCTCGCTGAGGTTGCCGTCGAACCGCGCGTGGGGCCCGGGCAGCTCCTTGACCAGCCCCTGGGCCACCAGCAGTCGCAGGTTGCGGTAGACGGTGCCGAGGCTGACCCGGGGCCGGCGGCGCCGCACCATCCGGTGCACCCACTCCGCGGTGGGATGCGACTCGGTGGCCCGCACCACGTCGAGCACCAGGCGGCGCGGCCCGGTGAGGCGGAGCCCGCGCGCCCGCAGGGTCGCCTCCGCTCCCGTCCCCTCGGCCTTTTTAGGAATAGTTCTCATTACGGTTCCGGAGGATACCGGCATCCGCGGGCGGCTGTCAAGCGCCGCGCGCCGGCGCCACGCGCGCTATTGAAGGGCCTCCGCCCGTCGAGTAAACTTTCCATCTCAGGAGGATCGCTCGAATGTCCCAGCCGGTATGGCTCCGTATCGAGGGAGCCCGGCAGAACAACCTGAAGAACGTCTCCGTCGACATTCCCCACGATCGGCTCACCGTGATCACCGGGGTCTCGGGCTCGGGCAAGTCGTCCCTCGCGTTCGACACCCTGTTCGCGGAAGGCCAGTGGCGCTACATCGAGTCGCTCTCCACGTACGCCCGCATGTTCCTCGAGCGCCTCGACCGGCCCGACGTGGACCGTATCGAGCACATCCGGCCCGCCATCGCGCTCGAGCAGAAGAACCCGGTGCGCACCGCGCGGTCCACCGTCGGCACCGCCACCGAGCTGCACGACTACCTCCGGCTCCTCTTCGCCAAGATCGGCCGCGTCCACTGTCCGACCTGCGGGGCCCTGGCCCGGAGCGACTCGGCCGACCAGGTGGCCGACGCCCTGCTGCGGGATCACCCGGGCGCGCGGGCCATGATCTGCTTTCCCCTGCCCGCGGACGCCGCCCGCGACCCGCGCGCGCTCTTCGCCACCCTGCTCCAGCGCGGCTTCGCGCGGGTCAAGGCGGGCGATCAGGTGCTGGACCTGGCCGAGGTGCAGGGCCGCCCCGGTGCGCTGCCGGCGGGCCTCGACCTGGCCCGGCCGGCGGTGGTGCTGGACCGGGTCGTCGTCGGACCCGACAGCCGGCGACGCATCACCGACTCGCTCGAGACCGCTCTGGCCGAGGGCGAGGGCCGCGCGTCGGTGGACCTGCTCGAGCGGGGCGTGGTGCCGGTCAGCCGTGACTTCCACTGCCCGGCGTGCGGGGTGGCCCTGAGCCGCCCCCAGCCGCTGCTCTTCTCGTTCAACCACCCGCTCGGCGCCTGCCCGGAGTGCAAGGGCTTCGGCAACGTGCTGCGCTACGACGAGGCCCGGGTGGTGCCGGATCAGACCCTGAGCCTCGCCGGCGGCGCGGTCGAGCCGTGGTCGCATCCTTCCGGCCGCTGGTACCAGAAGCAGCTGCTGAAGGCGGCCAAGAAGCGGGGCGTGGACACGACCGTGCCGTACTCGGAGCTGCCCGCGGAGGATCGCCGCTGGGTCTACGACGGCGGGGCCGGGCTCACCGGGATCCGCGGCTTCTTCGAGGAGGTCGAGTCCTACCGCTACAAGCTGCACGTCCGCGTCTTCCTCTCGCGCTACCGCAGCCAGTCGCCCTGCCCGCGCTGCGAGGGCCGGCGACTCCGCCCGGAGGCCCTCGCGGTGCGGGTGGCCGACGCGAGCATCGCCGAGTTCGGTGAGAAGACCGTCGAGGAGCTCGACGCGCTCTTCGCGACGCTGTCGCTCACCGAGTGGGAGGCGACGGTGGCGCGGGACGTGCTCAAGCTGCTGCGTGCCAAGCTCTCGTTCCTGCTCCGGGTCGGCCTCGGCTACCTCACCCTCGGGCGCCAGACCCGGACCCTGTCGGGCGGCGAGGCCCAGCGGATCAATCTCGCCAACCAGCTCGGTGCCCAGCTCACCGGTACGCTCTACGTGCTCGACGAGCCGTCCATCGGGCTGCACCCGCGGGACACCGCCCGGCTGGCCGAGCTCTGCCGCGAGCTCGCCGGCGGCGGCAACACGGTGGTGATGGTCGAGCACGACCGTGCCCTCATCGAGGTGGCCGACTACCTGATCGAGATGGGTCCCGGCTCGGGAGAGCGCGGTGGCAGCGTGGTCTTCGCGGGCACCCAGGACGAGTTCCGCAAGGATCCACGCTCGCTGACCGCGCGCTACCTGAGCGGCCGCGACACGATTCCCCTCCCGCTGAGCCGGCGGCCGGGGCGCCGGGCCCTGGTGCTGGCGGGCGCGCGCGCGAACAACCTGAAGAACGTCACGGTGAAGATCCCGCTCAACACGCTGACCTGCGTGACCGGGGTCTCGGGCTCCGGGAAGTCCACGCTCGTGCACGACACCCTCTACCGTGCGGTGGCGCGTCACTTCAAGGCGGACTTCGCGGTACCCGGGGCCCACGACGAGCTGCGCGGGCTGCAGCACCTCAAGGGCATCCGCCTCATCGACCAGGAGCCCATCGGGCGCACCCCCCGCTCCAACCCCGTCACCTACGTGAAGGCCTTCGACGAGATCCGCCGGCTCTTCGCGAGCCTGCCCCGCGCTCACACCCTGGGACTCGGGCCCGGGGCGTTCTCCTTCAACGTGCCGGGCGGGCGCTGCGAGACCTGCGAGGGAGACGGCTTCCAGAAGCTCGAGATGTACTTCGTGGAAGACGTCTACGTGACCTGCCAGGAGTGCGAGGGCCGCCGTTACCGTGCCGACGTGCTGCAGGTCACCTACAAGAACCGCGACATCAGCCAGGTGCTCCAGCTCACCGTCGACGAGGCGGTCGACTTCTTCGCCTCCGAGCCGGTGCTGCAGCGGCGACTCAAGGTCCTCCGCGAGGTCGGGCTCGGGTACCTCCGTCTGGGCCAGCCCGCCACCACGCTCTCCGGAGGCGAGGCCCAGCGGCTCAAGATCGCGGCGGAGCTGTCCGCCCGGCCCACCACCGACCACCTCTTCATCCTGGACGAGCCGACCACCGGGCTCCACCTCGACGACATCCGCAAGCTGCTCCTGGTCCTGAACCGCCTGGTGGACGCGGGCAACACGGTGCTGGTGGTCGAGCACCACCTCGACGTGATCAAGACCGCCGACTGGGTGGTGGACCTGGGACCCGAGGGCGGCGAGGCGGGGGGCGAGCTGGTCGCGGAGGGCACGCCCGAGCAGATCGCCCAGGTGAGCGGCTCCTACACCGGGAAGTTCCTCCGCGAGCTCTTGCCCCGGCCGAACGGGCGCTCGGGGTCCGGACGGGGCTGATGGACTACCACCACCTGCTCGAGGCCGCGGGCACGGTGGTCTCCGGCGTTCTGTTCTACTCGCTCGCGTACGGCTGGTTCGCCCCGGACGACCCCCGCCGGCGTCCGTTCTGGGTCGCGGCGATGGGCGTGGTGTGGGGGGGCCTCGCGGTCATCCTCATGATCTCCCGCATCCAGACCGTCGAGGGCATCTTCGTCGACGGGCGCGTCATCCCGGTGGCGGTCATCGGGCTGTTCGAGGGCGGCTGGGCGGCCCTCATCGCAGCGCTCGCGGCGGCGGCCTACCGGGTCTGGCTCGGTGGGAGCGGCGCGACGGCGGGCGTGGTCACCCTGCTCGCGGTGGCGGCGGCGGCCGCGCTCTCCCACCGCTGGGCGCGGACCGCCGAGAAGGTGCGCTTCCGCCACGCCTTCGTGCTCGCGGTGGCGACCTTCTTCATCACCTTCGGCGGCTTCGGCCTGCTCGGAGAGCGCGGGCGCGGCATGTTCGCGCGCGTGTGGCCGTCCTACCTGATCCTCACCGTGATCGGGATCCCGGCCATCGCGCTCCTGATGGCGAGCATCGTCGAGCGGCGCGCGCTCGCCCAGGAGCGCGAGCGCTTTCGCGCGGTGCTCGACGACGCCACCGACGCGGTGCGCGTCGTCGACGGCGACACCCACCGGATCATCGACTGCAACCGCGCCGACTGCGATCTGTCCGGGCTCTCGCGGGCGCAGCTCGTGGGCCGCGACAGCCGGGAGTTCTGGCCGAGCCCGGCCGCGGAGGGCCCGACGGCCGGGCCCGCGGCCGCCTCCAGCCCGGTCGCGCGGGCGCTCGGGGTGCCCTTCCAGACCACGTCCGGCCGGCTGCTCGCGGTGGACTCCACCCGCCGCGTGGTCGCGTACCGGGGACGGCGCTACGAGATCATCATCTACCGCGACGCGGCCGAGCGGCTGGCCGGCGAGGAGGCCCGTCGGGAAGCGGCCTCGCTCCGCTCGGTCAACCTGCTCGCCCAGGCCGCCGCCCACGAGATCAACAACCCGCTCGCGATCATCATGGGCTACCTCCAGATGCTGGAGGATCGCCTGCCACCCGGCACCGAGGAGAGCAGCTGGGCGCACACCTGCCGCAACGCGGCGGTGCGCATCCGCGACGCGGTCGGCCGCCTGAGCCGCATCGTCCGGGTGGAGAGCACGCAGCCGTCCGGCACCGTCCCGCCCATCCTGGACATGGAGCGATCCACGAGCCCGCGCCCCGACGATGCCGGCCGGTAGCCCGGCCGGCCGGCCGCGCCCCGGAGGGGTCTTCTACGGCTGGACGGTGGTGGCAGCGGCCGGCCTCGTCCTGTTCATGGCCTACGGCACCCAGTACGCCTTCGGCGTGTTCTTCGCGGCCCTCATGGACGAGTTCGGCTGGAGCCGCGCGAGCCTCTCCGGCGTGTTCTCGCTCTACGCGCTCGTGTACTCGGGATTCGCGCTCGTGGCGGGCCGGCTCACCGATCGCTGGGGCCCGCGCACCGTCATCGCGATCGGCGGCGCGCTGCTCGGGCTGGGTCTCGTCGCGATGAGCGGCGTGGGGGCTCTGTGGCAGCCCTACGTCCTGTACGGCACGGTCGCCGCCCTCGGCATGTCCACCGCCTACGTGCCGTGCAATGCCACGGTGGCCAAGTGGTTCACGCGTCGGCGCGGGCTCGCGGTCGGGCTGGCCAGCGCGGGCGGCAGCCTCGGCACGTTCGCCCTTCCGCCGGTGGCCCACTTCCTGGTGAGCCGGCTCGGCTGGCGCTGGGCGTACGTCGTCTTCGGCACCGCGATCCTCGTGGCCCTCAACGCCCTCGCTCTCCCCATGCGACGCGATCCCGAGGCCATCGGCCTCGCCCCGGACGGCGACCGCGCCACTCCGGTCCGCGCTCCCGCGGTCGCCGCTCGAGGCGCCCACGACTGGACGATCCGCCGCGCCCTCCGCTCGCCCGCCTTCTGGCTTCTCTTCGGCGTGTTCGCCGGCACCTGGACTCCGGTGTTCATCCCGCTCGTGCACCTCGTGCCGATGGCGCGGGGGCTCGGCGTCCCGCCCCTGCTCGCCGCGACGCTGGTGAGCGCGATCGGCGCGGCCGCGCTGGTGGGCCGCCTGGTCATGGGGGGCGCCTCGGACCGGATCGGCCGGCGCGGCGCACTGGCGCTCGCCCTGGCGCTCCAGGTCGTGGCCTTCCTCGGGTTCGCGCGGGCGAGCGACCTGGGCGCACTCTACGCGACCTCGATCCTGTTCGGGTTCTCGTATGGCGCGGCTTCGACCCTCTTCCCGGCCACGGTCGCCGACGTGTTCGGACGCGAGCACGCGGGCACCCTGGCCGGCCTGCTCTTCGCCACCGCGGGCTCCCTGGCCGCGCTCGGGCCGGTCGCGGCCGGCTTCATCTACGACCGCGCGGGCGACTACCGTCTGGCCTGGTGGCTCAGCGCCGGCTGCAACGGCCTCGCGCTGCTGCTGCTCGCGCTCTTCCGTGTCCCCGCGCCCGTCGCGGCGGACGAAGCGGTCGCTTGACGCCCCCCGCCGCGCTCGCGTACAGTCGGGCGGCCTGATCCGGTCGCCGTCACGCGGTCATCGTCGAGGAGCGCTCAATGGCATCTCTCAAGGACAAGTACTGCATCGTCGGGGTGGGAGAGACCGAGTACAGCCGCCAGTCCGCGCGGAGCACGCGGGCGATGGCGGTCGAGGCGGTGCGCAACGCGATGCGCGACGCCGGCCTCGGCAAGGACGGGGTGGACGGCATGATGTCCTACCAGAGCGGCGACTCCGTCTTCGCCAACTTCGTGGCGCCGGACCTGGGCATCCGGCTCAACTTCTACATGGACGTCTTCGGCGGCGGCTCCTCCACCGAGGCCCTGATCGGGCTCGCCATGGGTGCGATCGAGGCGGGGATGTGCCACACGGTGGCGATCTTCCGCTCGATGAACGGCTACTCCGACTTCCGCATCGGCGGGACCGGGGCCCGCGCCGCGCAGCCGGTGCGCGGGCTGGACCTCGCCCAGGTACCGTTCGGCATGCGCAGCGCGGGGCAGAACTTCGCGCCGACCTTCATGCGTCACATGTACGAGTACGGCACCACCTCCGAGCAGGTCGCCCACGTGCGGGTGGCCCACAGCAAGCACGCCTCGCAGAACCCGAAGGCCTTCCTGAAGGATCGGGTCACGGTGGCCGACGTGATGGCCTCGCGCTGGATCTGCAAGCCGCTCCACCTGCTCGACTGCTGCCTCGAGACCGACAACGCCACCGCCCTGATCGTCACGAGCGCGGAGCGGGCGCGCGACCTGCGCCGCAAGCCGGTCTACATCATGGGGGTGGCGGGCCGGGTCAACAAGCCGCGCACCGACTTCCACTGGGCCCACGGCCCGATCACCCGGGTCGCCGGCTACCACGCCAAGGACATCGTGTTCGGCCAGGCCGGCATCAAGCCGGACGACGTCAACGTCACCGGCTCCTACGACGCGTTCACGTTCACCACCATGCTCCAGCTCGAGGAGTACGGCTTCTGCCAGAAGGGGGAGGGCGGGCAGTACGTGTCGAGCGGCATCATCGAGCTCGGCGGCAAGCGGCCCAACAACACCTCCGGCAGCCACCTCTGCGAGGGGTACACCCACGGCATCTCGATGGTGATCGAGAACGTGCGCCAGCTCCGCAGCCAGGTGGACGACTACTGCCCGGGCTGGGAGGACGGCAAGCACTCCTACGACTACTCGCCGGGCAAGTGCCGCCAGGTGAAGGACGCCCGCGTCACCATGAACCTCGGCTGGGCGATGCCGCCGACCGGCTCCGCCCTCATCATGAGGAACTAGCGATGGCCTCCGTCGAATACCGCGGCATGAACCTGGTCATCCCCGAGAACGACTCTGAGTGGCGCGAGCACTTCAAGCTGGCGCGAACGAGCCACCGCCTGATGCTGCGCGCCTGCAAGGGCTGCGGGCTCATGCGCTACCCGCCGAGCCACGGCTGCCCGTGGTGCATGTCGCTCGAGTGGGAGTGGAAGCCGGTGAGCGGCCGCGGGCACATCTACTCCTACGAGGTGGT
>DATFAJ010000646.1:0-6338 GCA_035254745.1 Candidatus Methylomirabilota bacterium
GGCAGCATCCTTCCGACCCGCGTCGATCAGATCTGGGAAGACGTCCCGAAGAAGCGGGCGATGATCGCCGAGATCCTGGAGTCCACCTGGCGCGCCTGTACCGAGGCGGACCCCGACCGGCCGGGGGCACCGCCGTTCCGGGCCGACACCATCGTGGCCAACCCGCCCAGCTACGGCCACATCCACTGCGCGGAGGCGCTGCACATCCCGCTACACATGATCTTCACCATGCCGTGGACGGCCACCTGCGCCTTCCCTCACCCGTTCGCCAACATCGATCCCGGCGCCCACCGCCCGGTGGAGAGCTTCTTCTCCTACGGGATCGTCGACCTGCTGGTCTGGGCCGGCATCGGCGACCTGGTCGACGCGTTCCGCACGAAGACCCTCGGGCTCCCGCCCGTGGCCCTCACCGACGGCGCGGCGCTGCTCGACGACCACGAGGTCCCCTTCACCTACCTCTGGCCGGAGAGCCTGGTGCCCAAGCCCCCGGAGTGGGGCCCCCACATCGAGCTGGCGAACTTCATCCACTACGCGCAGGCCCAGGCCTACGAGCCCCCACCTGCGCTGCTCGACTTCCTCGCCGCCGGCGAGGCGCCGATCTACGTCGGGTTCGGGTCGGTCGTCGCCGAGGATCCCGCCGCGCTCACCCGCACGATCTGGAGGGCGCTCGACAAGGCGGGCGCGCGCGGCGTCGTCTCGCGCGGCTGGGCGCACCTGGGCGGCGAGGCGCCGCCTCCGAACGTGTACCTGATCGACGACTGTCCGCACGACTGGCTGTTCCCGCGCTGCCGCGCGGTCTGCCATCACGGCGGGGCCGGGACCACCGCGGCGGGCTTGCGCGCGGGCCTGCCGACGGTGATCGTGCCCTTCTTCGGCGATCAGTTCTTCTGGGGGCGGATCGTCGCGGATGCGGGCGCCGGGCCGGAGCCGATTCCGATCCGCCGGCTCGACGTCGAGCACCTGACGGCGGCCTTCGACGCCTGTCGCCGACCGCAGATCCGCGAGCGGGCGACCGAGCTCGGCGCCCTCCTGCGAGCGAGCGACGGCGCGGAGCTCGCCGCCCGGTCGGTGGAGCGTCATCTCCCCGCGCTCGTCATGCGCTGCGCGGCGGACCCACGCCACCTGGCCGTCGTCTACTGCGACACGTGCGGCGTCCGCCTCTGCGAGGCCTGCGGCCGGGAGGCCCACTCGGGGCACCTGGTCCACCCCTACCGCTACGTCGACTGGGGTGGGCGGGCGCCCCATGGGCTCTTCGCCGAGCTGGGCGAGCTGATGGGCGACGCCGCCCTGGCCCTCCAGGCGGGGCTGGCCGAGCTCCTGCCGAAGGTGGGGGCCGGGCGCCGCGGGGTCCTCTTCAGCGACGACGGCGACGAGCCGGAGCGTACCGACCGCGGCGGGCCGGTTCGCAAGCTCCGTCGCTGGCTCGCCTCGCGGTAGCGGTCGGACGCTACCTCGGCTTGACCTTCACGGCGCCACGGATCGCGCGAAACAGCTTCGCGGTCCGCCGCTGCGATCCGAGCGTCCAGGCGGTCACCGCGATCGTCAGGGCGACCAGCTCCCCGAAGACCAGGCTCCACCGCCGGGCCCGGTCCGCCCACGCGCCGGTCCAGAGGGCGGGCGCGAGCGCGACGCCGAGGGAGAGCGCGATCCCCACGAAGTACTCCCGGGGCACGCCGAGCGTCCAGGCCGGGAACCACCAGATCTGGCCCTTGCGGAAGCGGGCCACCCCGAAATGCCGGTTGCACGCGAACCAGAGGAAGTCCCAGGTCACGGTGAGGAAGAAGAACATCGCGAGCAGGTCGGCCTCGCGCTCCCAGGAGCCGCCGTAGAACTGCGGGACGTGCAGGAAGAGAAGGATGCACGTCACGAGGCAGACGTGGTATCCGGTCACCGGCTTGCCGAACGACCGCCGCACCACGGGGCCGTCCCAGCGCCAGGTGGGGAGCTTCTCGGCCCAGCCGTGGGGCCCTTCGATCTGGATCTCGAGGAGCGCGAGAATGAGCGCGATGAAGAAGAAGTAGGCTCCCAGCATCAGGGTCATCACGTGCTCCGATCGGACAGAGCGTGCCTCGCCGGTGGAGGCTCGTCAAGGCCGCGTGCGACGGCCCGCGCCCTGCTCACGTGAGGCGCAGGAGGATCTCGATGGCTCGCGGCGCGTCGGCCCGTCGTAGCCCGTGGCCCGGATGCGTCAGGACGAGGGCGGTGCGGAGCGCGCCCATGTCGACGTGATCGTCGATGATCACGTAGCCGCCCACCGCGTGCTCCGCGAGCCAGGCCGCGATCTCCTCGCCGCGGTCGGCGCCGGGAGCGACGGTCGGCGTCTTGTCGACGACACGTCCGGTGAACCCCTCCGCCTCCAGCATCGCCTGCAGCTCGGCGACCGTCCGGCCATGCCGCCAGGTGGACGAGACCACGACGTCGGCGCGAGCGCTCGAGACGATCTCGTTCAACACCTCGATGCACGCCCGCTCGAGGTCCCCGTACCGATCCCAGCGGCGGATCGGGGCCAGCACCCCGTCGATGTCGAGAAAGACCACCCGTCGCGTCGGGTCTTCCGTGTCCACGCTCGAAGTGTACCCTGGCGCATGTCGCCCGTCCGGTGACATAATCGCCCCCATGAAATTCGGCCTCTACAGCTCGATCGCCAATCCCCCGCGGGGCGAGCAGCTCGATCGCTGCATCGACGAGGTCATCGCCGAGGCCCAGCTGGCCGAGGCCAGCGGCTTCGACTCCTGCTTCTTCGGCGAGCACCACCAGGACCACGACGGCTTCCTGCCCTCGCCGCTGATCGTGGCCACCGCGGTGGCCGCCCGCACGACGAGGCTACGCGTCGGCACCTCGGTGATCCTGCTGCCCCTCCACCATCCGGTGCACGTGGCCGAGGACGTGATCACCCTCGACCTCGTCTCGAAGGGACGCGTCGTCCTGGGCGTGGGCATCGGCTATCAGCCCGCCGACTTCCGGGCGTTCTCCGTCCCGATGGAGGATCGGGCCGGGCGGTTCGAGGAGAGCATCGAGATCCTGCGCCGCTGCTGGGCGGGCGAGCGGTTCTCGTTCCGTGGCAAGCACTACACGCTCGAGGACGTCCAGATCCGTCCCCTCCCCTACCAGAAGTCGGGACCGCCGCTGTGGATCGGCGCCAGCATCGCGGCCGCCGCCCGCCGGGCGGGCCGGATCGCCGACGGCTTCGTCGGCACGCCCAGCACCAGCCTGGCGAACGCGACCGAGCTCGCCGACCTCTACAAGCAGGCGGCGCGAGAGGCCCGCCGGCCGGCCGAGGTCGTCCAGATGCGTGACGCCTGGGTCGCCCGGTCGCGGGCCGAGGCCGACGCCGTCTACGGCCCGCACGTGATGGCCGCCTACCGCTACTACTGGGAGAACCGGCTGGCCGAGTTCCGGAATCTGTCCGCCGGCTCGGAGTTCACCCTGGACAATCTCGCCCCCGATCGCCTGATCCTGGGAGATCCCGACACCTGCATCCGGGAATTCCAGCGCTGGCAGAAGGCGACCGACGCGAGCACGTTCCTGCTCCGGCTACGCCACGCCCACTCGGGCGGGCCGCCCCACGACCAGATCATGGAGGCGATCAGGCTCTTCGGCGAGCGTGTGCTGCCGTACGTCTGACGTCCGAAGCCGGGGCGCCGGCTCCGTGGCATAATCGGCCGGACCCGGGCGCCCCGGAGAGCGGGCTCGTCGACGCCACCGCCGTCGCAATGGAGGATCACATGGACTACTACGACCTCGGCTCGTACACCCGCAAGATCACCACCGCGGTGCCCGAGGCCCAGCTCTGGTTCGACCGGGGCCTCAACTGGCTCTTCGGCTTCAACCACGCCGAGGCGATCGCCTGCTTCCAGAAGGCACTGGAGCGCGACCCCGGCTGCGCCATGGCCTACTGGGGGATCTCCTATGCGGCCGGGCCCAACTACAACCTGCCCTGGCACCTCTACGATCCGGCCGGCAAGGCCGCCGCGCTCGCCGCCGCCTACGACGCGATGCAGGGCGCCCTGGCCCGTGCCGACGGCGCGAGCCCGGTCGAGCAGGCGCTGATCGGCGCCCTCCCCGCGCGCTATCCGCAGCGCGAGACCATCGAGGACCAGGCGCCGTGGGACGCCGCCTATGCGGACGCGATGCGCCGGGTGTTCCACGCCCACCGCGACGACCTCGAGGTGCGCCACGTCTTCGCCGAGGCGATCATGAACCTGACCCCCTGGAAGATGTGGGATCTCAAGAGCGGCGGCGTCGCCGAGGGCGCCGGCACCGCGGAGGCGGTCGAGGTGCTGGAGGCCACCCTCCGCGACATCCCCGCCTCGTGGGACCACCCGGGGCTCCTGCATCTCTACGTCCACCTGATGGAGATGTCGCCGTTCCCGCAGCGCGCGCTACGGGCGGGCGACCGCCTGCGCGATCTGGTGCCGGACGCCGGGCACCTGATCCACATGCCGACCCACATCGACGTGCTCTGCGGCCACTACCGCGACGTGCTCGTCTACAACCAGAGGGCGATCGTCGCCGACCGCAAGTTCCTGGCCCGCGAGGGCGCGATGAACGTCTACGCGCTCTACCGCACCCACGACTATCACTTCGCGGTCTACGGGGCGATGTTCCTCGGCCAGTACCGGGCGGCCATGGAGGCGGCGCAGGAGCTGATCGACACCACGCCCGAGGCGCTCCTGCGCATCCCCTCACCGCCGATGGCCGACTTCGTCGAAGGCTACCTGTCGATGAAGCAGCACGTGCTAGTGCGCTTCGGCAAGTGGCGCGAGATCATCGCTCAGGACCTGCCCCGCGACCGGGAGCTCTACTGCTCGACGACCGCGATGACGCTCTACGCCCAGGCGGTCGCCCATTCGGCGCTCGGCCACATCGCCGAGGCCGAGGCGGCCAAGGCGGCATTCATCGAGGCGAAGGAGCGGGTGCCGGAGAGCCGGCGGGTGCACAACAACACCGTCCGGGACCTGCTCGGGGTGGCCGAGGCGATGCTGAACGGCGAGATCGAGTACCGGCGCGGCAACTACGAGGTGGCCTTCGCCCACCTGCGCCGCTCGGTCGAGCTCGACGACGCGCTCCCCTACGATGAGCCCTGGGGCTGGATGCAGCCGACCCGGCACGCCCTCGGCGCGCTGCTGCTGGAGCAGGGCCGGGTCGCCGAGGCCGAGGCGATCTACCGCTCCGACCTCGGCCTCGACGGCAAGCTCAGCCGGGCCTGCCAGCACCCCGACAACCTCTGGAGCCTGCACGGGCTGCACGAGTGCCTGAACCGGCGTGGCGAGACGGTGGAGGCCGCCCTGATCAAGCAGCGCCTCGACCTCGCGCTGGCGAGGTCGGAGGTGCCGGTGAAGGCCTCCTGCTTCTGCCGCATGAAGGTCGCGGCCTGACCGGCCACTACGGTCTGACGTAGTACCAGGGGATGTTGAAGTAGCCCGATCGGACGCCGATGTGCACGGTGTCGTTCACCTTCGTCTGCTCGTACATCCGCCGGGACACCGACACCTCGCTGTCCTCGACCTGCGAGCCCCAGGGCGCGACCTTGAGATAGTAGGTCCTCCCGCCCCGTGAGCCCCGGAGCACACGCTGGCCCGTAACCTTCACCGCGTACCGGATCGGCCGCGACGAATCGAAGAGCCCGTTCGCCTCCAGGAGGGCGCCATAGCCGTAGGCCGCGACGAACGGCACGAGGATGAGGAGCTTCCACCGGCGGTCGTTCGGGTCGCGCGCGATCTTCCAGATCACCAGCGTCAGGGCCGCCGTGAGCGCCGCCACCGGCACGAGAGCTCCCTGGAGATCCATCACCTTGAAGTCGAAGCTGCGCACCAGGAGCGCGAATATGGGCCCCCCGAACGCGAGCGTGACGTTCGCGGTGCGACTTCGCCGGGGATTGTCGATGAGCTTGAGGCGCCGGCCCGATACGCGCACCGCGACCACGGCGGCGAGCGGTACCAGGACGCACGCGAGGACCGCCATCCGGTAGGGCTCGGGCCAGAACGCGGCCCAGAAGGTGACGGCAAGCCCGGTCGCACTGATGACACCGGCCCCCACCCGCGCGCCGCCCGCATCCACGGTCCCGTCCGCTTCGTTGAAGATCCCGCGGCTCGGGATGGTCACGGTCGCTCCGCACTGGGGACAGCGCGCGGAGAGCGACTCGCTCGACCGGTCGGGCGTCACCGGAAACGGGGTCTCGCAGGCGGGGCAGTGAACCCGGGCCGTGATCTTGACGGGCGTTCTCAGCTTGAATTCCATCGCCCGATCCCACCAGCCATCTTGCCTCTATTCCTATCGGTGTCCACGCCCGAGACGGAAGCTTCCCGGCCGGGAGCCTTCGCGACACCAGGATCTTC
>DATFAJ010000647.1:0-9312 GCA_035254745.1 Candidatus Methylomirabilota bacterium
CCGCCCACGACCGCGACCGCGTGGGGCGCCGCCGCGTCTGCCATGCCGGCGTAGAACGCGTCGATCGCCTCCACCTCCGTCTCGGCCGGGACGGCCAGCGCCACCAGGGCCCACCGCGGAATGCCGCCCATCGCGGCGATGTCGGAGAGATTGACCGCGAGGGCTTTCCAGCCGATGTCGGCGGGGCTGGCGGAAGTCCGCCGGAAGTGGACGTCCTCGATGAGAAGGTCGGTGGTCGCGAGCAGCCGGTGACCGGGAGGAACCGCCAGGACCGCCGTGTCGTCGCCGATCCCGACCTCGACCCCCGGGGCCCCGGCCGCGGCCCTACTTCCCCTGATGCGACGGATCAACCCCCGCTCGCCTAGTCGCCCCAGGTCCACCCGTTCGGGTGGCTCGGATGCCTTCATGCGGGCGCGGCGACGGAGCTGAGCTCGAGGAAGTTCGCCAGCAGCGCCTTGCCCTGGGCGGTGAGGATCGACTCCGGATGGAACTGCACCCCCTCCACGGGAAATCGGCGGTGGCGAAGGCCCATGATCTCGCCGTCCTCCGCCCGCGCGGAGATCTCGAGCTCGGAGGGAAGCCCCGCTTCCAGGACCACCAGCGAATGATACCGCGTCGCCTCGAAGCCGGCGGGCAGGCCCCGGAAAACTCCGCGGCCGTCGTGCGCGATCGTGGAGGTCTTGCCGTGCATCTGCCGCCCGGCGCGGGCCACCGTGCCACCGAAGGCCTGTCCGATCGCCTGGTGTCCGAGGCATACGCCCAGGATCGGGACGCGAGCGTGGAAGCGCTCGATGAGCGCCAGCGAGATGCCGGCCCCGTCGGGATTGCCGGGGCCGGGCGAGATCACGATGGCCTCCGGGCCGAGCGCCTCGACGTCCTCCACCGTGAGCGCGTCGTTGCGCGCCACGTGCATGGTGGCCCCGAGCTCGCCCATGTACTGCACCAGGTTGTAGGTGAACGAGTCGTAGTTGTCGAGGACGAGGATCACTGGGCCGACTCCTGGGAAGCGATGCGAAGGGCCAGGATCATCCCGCGGGCCTTCGAGCACGTCTCGAGCCATTCCGTCTTCGGATCCGAGTCGGCCACGATCCCGGCCCCAACCTGGATCGACGCGCGGCGTCCGTGACACACCACGGTGCGGATGGTGATGCACGAGTCCAGGTTCCCCGAGTACGAGATGTAGCCGACCGCGCCGCCGTACGGGCCGCGCCGCGTCGGCTCGAGCTCCTCGATGATCTCCATCGCCCGGATCTTGGGCGCGCCGGTGAGGGTGCCGGCCGGGAAGCAGGCCGCGAGCACGTCGAACGCGTCCTTGCCGGGTTCGAGGCGGCCCCGCACGTGGCTCACCAGGTGCATGACGTGCGAGTAGCGCTCCACCACCATGAACTCCGACACCTCGACGGAGCCGATCCGGCTGACCCGGCCCACGTCGTTGCGCCCCAGGTCGACCAGCATGACGTGCTCGGCGCGCTCCTTGGGATCGGTCCGCATCTCGTTCGCGAGCCTGGCGTCCTCCTCCTCGGTCCGTCCGCGCGGGTGGGTGCCCGCGATGGGCCGCTCCTCCACGCGGTCGTCCTCGAGGCGTACCAGCACCTCCGGCGACGAGCCGACGATGCTGGTCTTGCCCAGGCGCAGGAAGAACAGGTACGGCGAGGGATTGATGGTGCGGAGCGCCCGATACACCGTGAACGGATCGGCCCGCAGCTCGGTATCGAGTCGGCGCGAGACCACGATCTGGTAGGCGTCGCCCGCCGCGATGAACTCCTTCGCCCGGCGCACCCCCTCCATGAACGTCGCCTGATCCATGGTCGAGGTGAAGCCCTCGTCGCCCAGCGCCACCAGGGGGTCGACCGGCGGAAGGGTGAGGGGAGCGGGGGACCGGGCGGGCCGCCGCAGATTGCCCAGCAGCATCCCGATCTTCACGGCGGCCGCGTCGTAGGCTCGATCGAGGGAAGCCGGGTCGGTCTTGGTGATGTGGGCATTGGCGATCACCAGCAACCGGTGGCGCAGGTTGTCGAAGACCAGCAGGCTGTCCGTGAACATGAACACTGCGTCGGGCAGCTTCTGGTCGTCCTTGGCCAGCGCCGGTAGCCGCTCAACATGCCGGATCATGTCGTAGGACAGGAAGCCGACCGCACCGCCCTGGAATCGGGGCAGCCCGGGCACCCGAACCGGCTTGAACTGGGCGAGTAGATCACGCAGGGATTCGAACGGATCTCGGCCCGGCAGGAGCTCCGTGGTCCCGTCGGCCCGTCGGACGCTGACCCGGCTGCCCTTGGCGGTGAAGACCAGGTGCGGGTCGGTGCCGAGGAAGGAGTAGCGCGCCCACTTCTCGCCACCCTCGACCGACTCGAGCAGGAACGCGTACGGGCCCGGCCGCAGCCGCAGGAAGGCCGAGAGCGGGGTGTCCAGGTCCGCGGCCAGCTCGGCGAAGATCGGGACCAGGTTGCCCTGTCCCGCCAGGGCATGGAACTCCTCACGCGTCGGTGACAGCGGAGGCAGGCCGGGGCCCACCGTCATGGATGGCCGCTTAGGCGTTGGCGTCCAGCTTCTTCTTGAGCTGGGCCTTGGGCACTGCGCCGATCACTTGGTCGAGCACCTGACCTCCCTTGACGAACAGGATGGTCGGGATGGACCGGATGCCATACCGGGCAGCCAGCGCGGGCTGCTCGTCCACGTTCACCTTCGCGAGGGTCACGGAGCCGTTGCCCTCGCGCACCAGCTCCTCGAGCGTCGGGGCGATGGCCCGGCAGGGTGCGCACCACTCGGCCCAGAAGTCCACCATCATGAGCTCGTCGTGCTTACCCAGTTCCGTGTCGAAGCTGGCCTCGGTGAGATGGAGCGCGGACTCGGCCATGGATCGAGGGTCTCCTTGTCGTCAGATGGGCTGCAGGACAGCGGGTGAGGGTTCCATAAAAAACGCACAGCCACGCTAGCATAGGCCCCGGACCATCGCAAGTTGGGGGCCCGGCGAAGGTGCCCGGGCTCGACCCAAGTCGGTGTCGCGAGGGCCGAGCAACATCGCCCAATCCTCGGGGCGGCCGACGGTCAGGGGCACCTGTCCTGACAGTGAGCGTCAGTGGACGGACGTCCACCCGTTGTCACGCGGGCGTGCCCGGCCGTGAAAACAGGCCTGGACGGCCCGAAAGCCTTGAATCCATGACATCTCCTTGTCTGCCTTGCACATGTCGTCCAACCCGGCAGAAAACCTCGGTTGGTAGGGGGTTTGCAGTAGATGCACCCCCCTGCGGAGCCCCCAGCGGGTCGTCGTGCTGTGGGCCAGGGGTGCAGGGGTGAACCTCAGCCGGGAGGACGAGCGCGTGGGAAAGGTCATGGTGGTCGATGATGCGCTGTCGGAGCTGAAGGTGATCGAGGGCATCCTGAAGTCGGCCGGTCACCAGGTGGTCTCCTATCAGGACGGCGAGCAGCTCGAGGACCGAGTGGTGGAGGAGCGGCCCGACGTGCTCCTCCTCGACATCGTGATGCCCAAGCGCAACGGCTACGAGGTGCTGCGGGGGATCCGCCGCGATCCCCGCACCAAGGACACGCCGGTCGTCTTCGTCAGCTCCAAGAATCAGGAGAGCGACCGGCTATGGGGCCAGCGCCAGGGGGCCGCGGACTACCTGGCCAAGCCGTTCACCGCGGAGCAGCTCCTCGGTGTGGTCCGCCAGTTCGTGAAGTAACACGATGGCGCAAACTCCCGGTGGCCTCGCGCTCCCGTCCGCCCTCCCGGAGACACCTCCGGCGCTCCGCGCCTGCCTGTTCGCCGTCTCGGGCTCGCGGTTCGCGGTCGACGTGCGCGGGGCGCGCGAGGTGGCCGTGTTCGACGAGCTCACCGTGGTGCCGCGCGCTCCGCGCCAGCTCCTCGGAGTGGCCAATCTCCGGGGCACGGTGATCCCGATCGTCGACGTGGGCCCCTTCCTCGGGCTTCCCGACCTGCGGCCGGCTCGCAGCGTGCGCACCCTGGTTCTGCGTGACGGCGTCCTTCTCGCCGCCGTCGTGGTGGACACCGTGCTCGGGCTCGAACCGTTCGACGACGTGCTCTCGCCGGAGGGTCCCGCTCCGGCGGGCCACCGCCCGCACCGGCTCTTCGCGGGGTGGCTCACCTGGGCCGGCGAGACGCTGGCCCTGCTGGACGTGCCCCGGCTGCTGGCCGTCCTGCGATCCACGCTCGGCGGGGACGAGCCCGCCCGGAGGGCCGAGACATGAACCGGAGAGACTTCCTCGGAATCCTCGCCGCCGGTGCGACGGGCGGCATCCTGGCCGAGTCCGCCGCGGCGGCCCAGGGCGCCGCGGCAGGAGAGATCCGCATCGGGATGAGCGCCGCGTTCCGCGGTGCCGCCGCCGGCCTCGGCGCCGAGCTCTATCGGGGGGCCCAGGCCTACTACAGCGAGGTCAACGCCCGCGGCGGGGTATTCGGACGGCCGATCTCGGTGGTGGCGCTCGACGACAGCTACAATCCGGAGCCCTGCATCCGGAACACGATTCAGCTGCTCGATCGTGAGAAGGTCTTCTTCCTCTCGAACTACGTGGGCACCCCGACCCTCACGCGTGCGCTGCCGGTGATCAAGCAGTACGCGGATCAGCACGTGGTTCTGGTCGGCAACTTCACCGGCGCGCAGCCGCAGCGCGAGGCGCCCTACGCCGACCAGGTCTTCAACGTGCGCGCGTCCTATCGGCAGGAGATGCAGGCGCTGGTCGAGCGTTTCTGGCAGCTGGGTGCGCGCCGCTTCGGCGTCTACTACCAGATCGACGCCTACGGCCGCAGCGGCACCGATGGCGTCGCGCGCGCGCTCGCCAGCCGGAATGCTCGGATCGTGGCCGAGGCCACCTATGTCCGGAACGCGACCTTCGACGAGGACATGGGCATCGCGGTCGCAGCCCTGCGGGAGGCCGGATGTGATGTCGTGCTTTGCACCGGCGCCTATCAGGGTTGTGCCGCGTTTGTCCGCTCGGCCCGCGACGCGGGCTTCGTGGCCCCGATCTCCAACGTCTCGTTCGTGGGATCGGACGCCATGCTGGCCCTCCTCGTGAAGCACGGCCGCGCCAAGGGCCGAGACTACACGCGCGGCCTCATCAATTCCCAGGTGGTGCCGAGCTACGACGACGCCGGGCTGCCGGGAGTGGTCGAGTATCGAGCCCTGATGGACAAGCACAACCCGGCGGTGCCGGAGGGAATCCGCGACGCCAGCTACGTGCCTCAGAAGTACAGCTTCATCAGTCTCGAGGGCTACGTGAACGCGCGGGTGATCACCGAAGCCCTCAAGCGTGCCGGGGCCAATGCGGCTCGTCCGGCCTTCCGCCAGGCCCTCGAGTCGCTTCGCGGACTCGACGTGGGCATCGGGGCGCCCGTGACGTTCACCTCCGAGCGCCACCAGGGCCTGGACAGCGTGTACTTCACCCGGGTGGAGGGCGACCGGTGGGTGCCGATCGTGGACTGGTCGGCGGCGGTCAAGGTCTGAGGATCCGATGAGCGGCGCGAAGCGGATCTGGAGGAGGCGCGCGATGAACAAGAGCGTGGACGGCGGTGCGGCCGGTAGCGAGCACGGGGCCGGCTCGAGCCCGGCTCGCCGGGTACGCTTCGGCCTCCTGGGCAAGATCACGCTATTCCTCGTGCTCGTCCTCGTGCCCCTGGCCGCGGTGAGCTGGACGGTCGCCTACCGGTCGCTCCAGGACAGCCTCACCCGGGAGTTCACCGACAAGGGCAGCGCGATCGCCAACAGCCTGGCCAGCTCGGGAGCCGATCTCATCGTCAATCGTGACGCCTCGACCGTGCAGGCGCAGGTCGACGAGTTTGCCAAGATCACCGGCGTCGCCTACGTGATGGTCTACGACCCCCAGCGTGGGTTCATCGCCCACACCTTCGCTCCCGTCGTGCCGAAAGGCATCGTCGAGAAGAACGTGGTGCCGGGGCACTCTCCCCGACCGCAGGTGCGGGAGATCACCTACCCCGATCCGCGCACCGGCCGACAGCGCGAGATCATCGACATCGGGGTACCGATGCTCGGCGGTCAGCTGGGCACGGTGCGGGTGGGCATGGACAAGTCGATCATCACCGCGTCGGCGGTCGAGGCGGGTAACTTCCTGCTGCTGGTCTTCGGCGGGATCGCGGTCGCGGCGGGCCTGGCCGGAATCATCTTCGCGCAGCGGATCACCCGCCCGGTCAACGCGCTGATGGCGGGGGCCGAGCGCGTGGGGCGGGGCGACCTGTCGCAGCTGGTCCCGGTCACGTCGCGTGACGAGATCGGCCAGATGACGACCACCTTCAACGAGAGCATCGTGCGCCTGCGGGGCCTCGTGCAGACCGAGACCGACCGCGACGAGGAGCGGCGCAAGCGCGAGGACCTGCAGCAGAACATCATCAAGTTCCTCGACACGGTCGTGGAGATCGGTAAGGGCGACCTGACCCGACGCGGCGAGGTCACGTGGGACGTGCTCGGCAACGTGGTCGACGCCATCAACCTGATGGTCGAGGAGATCGCCACCGTCGTCGGCGACGTGCGCCAGGCCGCCCTGCGGGTCAGCGCCGGCTCCCAGGACACCATCGCGATCGCGGGCGAGCTCGCGGTGGCCGCGCAGGCCCAGTCCCGCGACGCGTCCAGCGTCACACGCTCGGTGGCGGACGCGATGGGCTCGGTGCGTCAGGTAGCCGAGAGCGCGGACCAGAGTGCGAAGGCCGCGCGTCAGGTGCTGCAGGCCGCCAGCAAGGGTGAGGAAGCGGTGCGCAACAGCCTCGCGAGCATGCAGCAGATCCGGTCCGAGGTGCAGACGATCGCGAAGAAGATCAAGTCCCTCGGCGATCGCTCGCTCGAGATCTCCGAGATCGTGAACACGATTCAGGACATCGCGGCCCAGACCCATCTCCTCGCGCTCAACGCGTCGATCGAGGCGGCCGGAGCCGGCGAGGCGGGCCTCCGGTTCTCAGTGGTGGCCGACGAGGTGCGAAAGCTCGCCGAGCGGGCCACCCAGGCCACCCGCGACATCGGGACCCTGATCAAAGGAGTGCAGGTCGAGACGCAGGAAGCGGTCGTCGCCATGGAATCGGGGACCCACGAGGTGGAGTCGGGTTACGAGGTCAGCCTCAAGGCGGAGGCGGCGCTCCAGGAGATCGGGAAGATCTCGCAGACCTCGTCGGAGCTCGCCGCCGAGATCTCCCAGGCCTCCCAGCAGCAGGTCCGGGGCGCGGAGGCGATCGCCGGCTCGGTGCAGGCGATTGCCGGCGCGGCGGTGAAGACGGAGCAGGGAGTCCAGCAGAGCCGACGGAACGTCGAACAGCTCGCGCATCTCGCCGAGGAGCTCACGGTCAAGCTCTCCCGCTTCAAGCTAGGGGGCTGAGGCGGCGAATGGCGGATCGACGCGAGCGCGAGTTGATGCTGGGCATCTTCCTCATGGAGGCCTGGGATACCGCCGGGGCTCTCGAGGAGGGGCTCGGTCAGCTCGCGGGAGACGACGCTCCGTCAGCGGAGAGGCTGGCGCCGCTCGTGGTGCTCGCGCACCGCCTGAAGGGGTCCGCGGCGCTCTACGGCTTCCCGGGCGTATCCGAGCTGGCCGGGGCCGCCGAGCGCCTGCTGCAGCGGGCGTCTATCGCCTCTGCCGATGAGCGGACCCGGGGGGCCGGATTCCTGGACGGCCTCGTGGGGCTGCTGAAGGAGGTATTCGACGGCATCAGCGCGGTCGGAGTGGAGGACGCGGCGCGGGTCGGCGAGTTCAAGGCCCGCTATCCCGCTTTCCTCGCCCCCATGAGCGAGGCGCGGGCGACCCCCGGCACCCCGTCCACCCCCGCCAAGGTGCCCGCCACGGTCCGGTCGCCGATTTCCACCGCGCTCGTCCACTTCTTCACCGACGATAGGGAGGTACTGGAATACTTCCTGCCCGAGGCCGCCGAGCATCTCGAGGCGATGACCACCGCGCTGCTGGCCGTAGAGGGCGGTGCCCGGGACGAGGAAACGCTGGCGACCGTCTTCCGATCGGTCCACACCCTCAAGGGCGCCGCCTACACGGTCGGATGCGCGCCGATCGGCGACGCCGCGCACCAGATCGAGGATCTGCTCGGAGCGGCACGAGAGGGCCGGCTCGACCTGACCCCCGCGGTGACCGAGGCGCTCTTCGTGGGAGCGAGCGCGATCAAGCGAGTGCTGGAGAGCGGTGCCGCGGTCTCGGAGGACACGGCGCTCGCCTTGGAGGACGCCACCCAGGACCTCCGCGGGATGATGGCGTCGGCGCTCGCCGTCGGCCCGCCGCCGTCGGCGGTCGCGGCGGATGCGGGCGAGTCCGAGGATCGGGTCGCGCCGGTCTCTGCCATCGAGCTGGACGCGCCGTCGACTCCGTCGGCTCCGGCGCTCACGCCGATCCTGCCCGGGTTCGTGCGACCGGAGTTCCTCGCCCGGCTGGAGGCGCTGCCGCGCCCCGTGCTGCGCTCGGCCGCGGCGCCGACCGGCCCCAGCATTCGAGTGGCCGTCGAGCGGCTGGACGCGCTGATGAACCTGGTCGGCGAGCTGATGATCGCCCGAAGCCGTCTCGACCGTAGGCTGCTCCAGCTCGACCAGGTGAGCCAGCTGCTCCTCGCCAGTCGGACGCGACTCGGGCAGGCCGGCCGCGACTTCGAGTTCCGGCGGCACGCTCTCGGGGCCCCACGTTCGCCCCAGGATGGAGCGCCGGAGCGCGACGAGATCGGCGACCTCCGGGACCTGTCCGAGCTCTTCGCCGAGCTCGAGTTCGACCGCTACGACGACGTCAACATCCTGGCCCGAAGTGTGGCGGAGATGTCGGCCGACGTCGGCGAGGCCCAGAGCCAGCACGCGGCGCTCCTGCGGAGCGTCCGAGAGGACACGGCCCAGATCCAGCGCCTGACCGCGGCGCTCCGCAAGGAGATCACCCGAGCGCGCATGGTGCCCATCGGGCGGCTCTTCACCCGCGTGGCCCAGCAGGTGCGGGAGGCGGCGCGCGCAACCGGGAAGACCGTGACCCTCACGCTTCGGGGTGAGACGGCGGAGGTCGACAACAGCGTCATCGAGCAGGTCGCGGATCCGCTCCTGCACCTCATCCAGAACGCGATCGGGCACGGGATCGAGCCGGCGGCCGAGCGAGAACGCCTGGGCAAGCCCGCTCAGGGCCGGCTGACGCTCTCGGCCTCGCAGGCCGGAGGTTTCGTCCTGGTCGAAGTCGAGGACGACGGCCGGGGGATCGATACGAGTCTCCTGCGCCGGCGCGCGGTGGAGCAGGGTTTGCTCCCGGCTGCGGAAGCCGGCGCGCTTTCCGACCGGGAGGCCCTCAACCTCATCTTCGTCACCGGGTTCAGCACCGCGGCGGCGG
>DATFAJ010000648.1:0-3159 GCA_035254745.1 Candidatus Methylomirabilota bacterium
CGGCCGACGATCTCCTCCACCCGCACCCCGCGCCCGCCACTCACGGCCACGATCGCGCCCACCACCACCAGCGCGCCGGCCAGGGACCAGAACACCGGGCGGTAGCCGCCGAGCAGCGTGTAGAGCACCGCGGCTCCCACCGGTCCGAGCGCCCGCGCGCCGTTGGCGCCGAGGGCCACCGCGCCGCTGATCGTCGCGTAGTGCGCGGGGCCGAACACCTCGGCGAGCGTGGTGGCCCGCGCGAGCGTGGCCATGCCGTTGGCCGCGCCCAGCACCGCGATCACCAGGAGCAGGCCGCCGGGCAGCGAGGGCGCGAGCGCGACGAGGCCGAGCCCGAGGGCCTGCGCGAGGAACACCGCCATGGTCACGCCGAGCGCCCCGAAGCGCCCGGCCACCGCGACGAAGAGGAGCCGACCCGCGATCTGCATCGCGCCCATCCAGCCGATGGCGACGGCCACCGCGGTCGCGACGTGGCCGTTCTCCACCATGAAGGGGATCAGATGCAGGGTGACCGCGGCGGTGGAGAAGCTGCCGATCGAGAACGCCAGCGAGAGCGCCCAGAAGATGGGCGCGCGGGCGGCCACCCCGAGCGGCACTCCCGGCCCCCGCCCCGCGTCGCGGGCCCGGCGCGAGGCGCCCTTGACGAAGTGCGGCGGCTGCCGCCGCAGCACGAGGGCGTGGAGCGGAATGGTCAGGACCGCGAGGATCGCGGCGAGCCCCAGCAGCGCCGGGCGCCAGCCCCAGTGCTGGAGGAATCCCGCGCTGATCGGCATGAAGATGGTGCTGGCCAGCGCGCCGGCGAGGGTGACGATGGTGAGCGCGCGATCGCGGTTGTCGGTCGGGAACCAGCGGACCACCGCCCCGAAGGCGGGCTCGTAGAGCGTGGCGGCCAGCGCGAGCCCCATCAGCGTCCACACCACGTAGAGCCCGACCACGCCGTGCACCCGGGACCACGCGACCGTGAGCGCGGTGCCGAGACACGAGCCGATCGTCATGAGGCCCCACGGCCCCCGACGGTCGAGCCAGCGCCCCACCGGCAGCGCGGCGAGCGCGGCCACCGCCATGCCGACGGTGAAGGCGCCGGTGATCGCGACCCGGGAGGCCCCGAGGTCGGCCTCCATCGCGGCCAGGAACACCGGGAAGCCGTAGTACATGATGCCCCACGAGACGATCTCGGTGACGCAGAGGGTGCCGACGACGGTCCAGCCGTAGCTCAGAGCAGGCGCTCCATGATCAGCACGTCGACCCATCGGCCGTCGAGTCGACCCTGCTCGCGGTACACCCCGACCGGCGCGAAGCCCAACTTCCGGTAGAGGGCCACGCCGGCCTCGTTGTAGGGGAACGTGGCGAGCACCATCTTGTGGTAGCCGAGCGTCTTCGCGAGCGGCAGCAGGTGCTGCAGGAGGGCGCGCCCCACCCCGCGACCGCGCCAGGCTCGCTCGACGTAGACCGAGAGGTCGACCACGTTGTCGTAGGCGGGCCGGGGATTGAACGAGTTGAGGCTGCCCCAGCCGACCACCTGGCCACCGGTCACCGCCACCACCACCGGATGGCGGGCCGCGCGGGCGCCCATCCACTGCCGCCGCTCCTCGGGCGTGCGCAGCTCGGTCTCGAGCGTGGCGATGCGATCCTCGATGCCCTGGTTGTAGATGGTGCAGATCGCCGCAGCGTCGTCCGGCGTCGCGGCACGGATCGAGACGTCCCCCATAGAGTGTCGCCCTCCTCGCCCGCCAGTGTGCCGACGCCGGCACGATAAGGGAAATAGATTGTCCTCATGCAAACGATCAGGAATACTTTCCAGGTGATGGACCTGAACCCCGCCCACGTGCGGACGCTCCGGGAGATCGCTCGCCACGGCAGCTTCTCGCGCGCGGCCGAGAGCCTGCACCTGAGCCAGCCCGCGGTCAGCCTGCACATGCGCCAGCTCGAGGCCCGCTGCGGCACCGCCCTGCTCGAGCGGGTGGGCAAGCGCGCCTTCCCCACCCCGGCCGGTACCGTCCTCCTCGAGCACGCCGGCCGCGCCTTCGCCGAGCTCGACCGGGCCCAGGAGGCGCTCCGCCAGCTCCGCGGGGTGGTGGCGGGCCGGCTCCGCCTCGGCACCGGTGCCACCGCGAGCATCCACCTGCTGCCCCCGCTGCTGCGCCGGATGCGGGTCCGGTACCCCGAGCTCGAGCTGATCGTGGTCACCGGCAACGCGCCCGAGATCGCGGCCGCGGTGGCGGCCAACGAGCTCGACGTGGGGCTCGTCACCCTGCCGGTCACCGGGCGTCAGCTCGCGGTGACCCCGTTCCGCCTCGACCCGCTGGTGGCGGTGGGCCCGCCCGGCCACGCGTGGCCGGGCCCGGGGGCCCTGACCGCGGCCCTGCTGGCCCGGCAGCCGCTGATCCTCTACGAGCGCGGCGGCACCATCCGGCGCGTGATCGACGACTGGTTCCGGCGCGGCGGCGCGCGGCCGCGGATCGTGATGGAGCTCGGCAACGAGGAGGCCATCAAGAAGCTGGTGGGCGCCGGGCTCGGGGTCTCGGTGAGCCCGGCGATGGCGGTGCGGGACGAGGTGCGGGCGGGCGCGCTCCGGATGCGTCCGCTCTCCCCGGCCCTGGTGCGGCGCCTCGGGCTGGTCCGCCGGCGGGACAAGCCGGAGACGCCGGCCCTGCGCGTGTTCCTGGCCGCGGTGGAGAGCCTCAGTGAAAATCGTGCGAGGGCACGCTCGCCAGCCGATGGCGCAGGGGCCCGAGCCGCTCGGCGCGCACGGAGGTGACGTTGTCCTGGCGCTGGAGCGTGCCCTCGATCAGCAGGAACGACTCGTTGACCAGCGCCAGCCGGTACCGGTGGAAGAGCGCGGGGCGCACGATCACGTTGACCAGGCCGGTCTCGTCCTCGAGGTTGAGGAAGACGAAGCCCTTGGCGGTGCCGGGACGCTGGCGCACCACCACCGCGCCCGCCACCTTCACCCACGCCCCGTGACGGAAGGCGGCGAGATCCGCGGCCCGCGACACGCCCATTCGTAACAGTCGCCCGCGGCGGAACGCCATCGGGTGGGGGCCGAGGGTGAGGCCGGTGCCGTCGTAGTCCGCGACCAGCCGCTCCTCGGCGGTCATCGGCCGGAGCGGCGAGTCCTCCCGGAGCGGCACCAGATTCTCGTAGAGGGCGCCGGCGGGC
>DATFAJ010000649.1:0-2363 GCA_035254745.1 Candidatus Methylomirabilota bacterium
TACGTCGACCGGCTGGTGCTGGGGCCGCACATCTGGCAGGTCTCCCGGTTCTACGATCCCGAGGGCGTGCTGAGCACGCTGCCGGCCGTCGCCACCACGCTGCTCGGGGTGCTGGCCGGCCACTGGATCCGCGGCGAGCGGCCCGGTCGCCGCGTGACCGCCGGGCTCGCGATCGGCGGGCTCGCCGCGACGGGTGCGGGCTGGCTCTGGGGGCTCACGTTTCCGATCAACAAGTCGCTGTGGACCAGCTCGTACGCGCTGTTCATGGCCGGCCTCGCCGGGCTCGCGCTCGCCGCGTGCTACTGGGGCATCGAGGTGCGCGGCCGGCGCGCGTGGACGGCGCCCTTCGTGGTGCTGGGCGTCACCGCGCTGCCGCTCTTCTTCCTGTCGAGCTTCATGGCACGGCTGCTGATACTGATCCGGGTCGGCCCGGGCGGCCCGAGGCTGCAGGCGTGGCTCTTCGACCACCTCTTCGCGCCGTGGCTGCCGCCCGTCGACGCCTCGCTGGCCTACGCGCTCGCGTACGTGCTGCTCTGGTGGGGCCTCATGTGGGCCCTGCACCGCAGCGGCGTGCGCCTGCGCGTCTGAGGCGGCCGGCTCAGCCGGCGACCGGGATCTGCTCCGCGACCCACTCGAGGCCGAGGTCGGTCAGGCGGGCCCGGGTGGGATAGCCGGTGTCGGGGTCGCAGCCGGCCAGCCGGTAGTACGTATCGCGCGCGTGCTCGAACTCCCCGGTGGTGAGCGCCACCCCCGCGGTGGGGCCCTTGCCGCCCAGCGGCTCGAACAGCTTCTTGGGCAGCACGTCGGCGCCCTTGCCGATGCGCTCGCGGGCGTTGAAGGCGCGCAGCAGGTGGATGCGGCGCTCGCCCATGCGCAGGAGCTCTGCCATCGAGGCGTCCCAGCCGGTCCCGTAGCGCACGAGCTCGACGGTCTCGGCCGGGCCGTAGAGCTGCCAGGACGGCCCCCACACGAACTGGCAGAGCCCCAGGCTGTCGAGCGCGGAGTAGAAGCACTGGGTGGTGTAGGCGAAGCGGACCTTCTCGTCCGAGAGATCGCGCAGGTCGAGGTTGCCGAACTCGCCCAGCTCGGCGAGCCGCCGCTGGTGGAGGCTGCCCGGCTTGCTCTTGAGCATCGAGTCGTGCTCGGACGACTGGTGATCGGCGCCGAAGGCGTTGACCGCGTAGATGAGCCCGAGCGAGCGCTTGTGCTGCGGCATGTGGGCGGGCAGCTCCTGGCCCTTCACGGTGACGGTGAGGTCGACCGCGGCCGGGCCGAGGGTCGTCGCGGCGCGGAGGCTGCCCTCGGCCAGCAGGTCGCCCACGCCGCGGCGGAGCGCGATCGCCTCGATCGCGCGGAGGACGGCCCGGCCGTCGCCCCACTCGAGCCCGAGGCCCCGATCGTCGAGGAGCCCCTTGGCGCGGGCCTCCATCGCCCACGCGATGGTGGCCCCGGCGGAGATGGTGTCCATGCCGTACATGTTGGCGTCGGCGGAGGCGCGGGCGAGCACCTTGAGGTCGCCGACCCCGCACATCGAGCCGAAGAAGGTGAGGGTCTCGTACTCGGGCCCGCCGTAGATCGGGTCGACCGGGATCTCGGGGTCCACGACCTCGACCACGCGCTTGCACTTCACCACGCAGGCGTAGCACGTGTCGCGCTCCTTCAAGATCGTCTTGACCATCGTCGAGCCGTCGATGTCCTTGCACTGCTCGAACGTGCCCTCGGAGTAGTTGCGCGTGGGCTGGCCACCCATCTTGTCCTGGATGGCGAGCACTCCCGCGGTGCCGTACTCCCCGAACCAGCCGATGCCCGGGTTCATCTCCTGCATCGCCTTGAGCCGCTTGACGAGCCCGCGGAACTCCTCGGCCAGCACCGGCTTGGGCGACTTGCTCCCGCGCACCACCACCGCCTTCAGGCGCTTGCTGCCCATCACCGCGCCGAGCCCGGTGCGCCCGTTGGCGCGGTTGACCATGTTCATGATCGCGGCGAAGCGCACCAGGTTCTCGCCCGCGGGGCCGATCTGGGCCACCTCGGCCTTGGGGTCGCCGACCTCTTCCTTGAGGAGGCGGTCGACGTCGGCGGTCACCTTGCCCCACAGGTGCTTGGCCGGGCGCAGCTCGGCCCGTCCGTCCTGCAGCCGGAGGTAGACCGGCTCGGGAGACTGCCCGGTGAAGACGAAGGCGTCGGCGCCCGCCGCGCGCATCTCGGCCGGGAAGAAGCCGCCGCACTGGCTGTCGCCGATGGCTCCGGTGAGGGGGGAGCGGGCACAGGCGGTCATCCGGCTCTGCCCGGAGATCGCGAGCCCGGTGAGGGGGCTCACCGCCATCGCCAGCACGTTGTCGGGGCCGAGCGGGTCGGCGCCCACC
>DATFAJ010000650.1:0-2438 GCA_035254745.1 Candidatus Methylomirabilota bacterium
AGCACCTCGATCTCGACCAGATCCGGCACCGGCTCGCCCCGCATCCGTGCCGCCACGCGCTCGGCGACGAGCGCGCGATGGTCGGGCGCGATGAAGCTGAGCAGCGGCTGCCCCATCCCGTGGGCGGCCGAGGTGTAGCCGAACATCCGCACGCCCGCCGGGTTGATGAAGCGGATCACGCCCTCCCGGTGGATCATGATCCCGTCGGGCGACTCGTCGATCAGGCGACGATACTTGGCCTCGGATTCCGTGAGCGCCCGGGTGCGGGCCTCCACCCGCGCCTCCAGCTCCGCGTTGATCCGGCGCAGCTCCAGCTCGACGGCCAGGCGACGCGCGTCCGTGCGGTGCAGGCGCACCGCGATGAGCCAGACCAGGGTCGAGAAGAGCGAGAGGCTCGCCACCGTCGTCAGGGCCACGCCGAGCTCGCGCCCGTAGAACCCGGCCCGCTCGCCGGCCAGGACGATCCCGCCAATGAGCAGCGATCCCAGGATGGTGCCGGGGAGCACCCAGCGGGCCGCCATGCCGCCCGCGGTGTCCTGGACGAGGATGGCGGTGGCGCCGCGGCCGGGGCGGATCGTGGTCACCGCGGCACTCAGCGCGGCCAGGAGGAGGCCGGTGAGGGGTGCCATGTCGCTCGGCCCGGGGCCCCCGGAGGGCGCCGCCGCAACGCCATAGAGCCACGTCGCCACGCCGAGCAGCGCGACGAAGGCGGACGCCACCGCCAGGCGCTGGCCGGTGGGGAAGATCGCGTCCCGGTCCACGCTCAGGAGCGCCAGCGCGAGCATCAGGAAGCAGACCGAGGTGAGCGCCGCCATGCGCCCGGCCGGATCCATGCCGGTGAGAGAGCCGGCCAGCGCCGTCGCCGCGACGACCGCCACCACCGCGGCGGCGCCATCGGCCAGGACCCGGACCCGCGGGGAAGCCGGGCGCTCGCCCAGCACCCAGAGCGCGGCGCCGGCCAGCGCGAAGCAGGTCGCGGTGGAGCGCTTCAGCGCGGTGAGGGCCTCGACGCCCAGGACCCAGCCGCCCAGCAGTACCGCGAGGCCCACGAGGGCGCAGAGCGCCGAGATCCCGGCGCACCAGCCATGGAGGACCCTGAACACGGGCGAACCCGGACTCGGTCTCATCGTGGGGCTGTCATCGATCGTAGCACCCGCGGGCCTGGCGCCGGGAGCGCCTTGACCGGCCGCCCGACCGGCTGCTAGGCTTCCGCCCTGGCCCCACCGCCTCCACACCCCATCAAAGGAGATGCGCATGATCCGAGCGCTCGCGGGGACCTGCCTGACCGTCATCATGGCCGCGCTGTCCGCCGCCGGCCCGGCGTGGGCGGAAGACCCCTATCCCACGCGGCCCATCACGATGGTGGTGGCGTTCCCGCCGGGCGGCCTCGCCGACAACACCGCGCGGCCGGTGGCGACCGCGCTCGAGCGCATCCTCAAGCAGCCGGTGGCCATCATCAACAAGGCGGGCGCGGCGGGGGCGGTGGGCAACCAGACGGTGGCGACGGCCAAGCCCGACGGCTACACCCTGCTGATGGCCCTGGTCAGCGTCTCGGTCCTGCCCGAGGTGGACAAGCTCTTCGGCCGTCCGCAGAACTACACGCGCGAGCAGTTCACCGGCATCGCCAGAATCAACGCCGATCCATCCATGTTGGTGGTTCGCGCCGACACGCCGTGGAAGACGCTCAAGGACTTCGTGGAGGACGCCAAGAGGCGGCCGGGCGAGATCGTGTTCAGCTCGTCGGGGCTCTACGGCACCGCGCACATCCCGATGGAGATGCTCATGCGGGCCGCCGGCATCAAGCTCCGCCACCTGCCCACCACCGGGGGCGGGCCCATGATGAACGCCATCCTGGGCGGCCACGCCCAGGCGGTGATGACCCCGGTGAGCCTGGCCGCCGCCCACGTGAAGGCGGGCAAGCTGCGCCTGCTCGCCCACACCGGCACCGGGCCGGTGGCGGCGTACCCCGAGGTGCCGACCTTCAAGTCGCAGGGCTACGACGTGGAGTACACCGCGTGGGCCGGCCTGGTGGCGCCCCGGGCCACCCCGCCTCACATCATCAAGATCCTGCGCGACGCCACCCGGCAGGCGGTGCAGTCGCCCGAGGTGATCACCTCGCACGCCAAACTCGAGACGCCGATCGCCTACATGGACGCCGACGAGTTCAACGCGTGGTGGGCGAAGGACGCGGAGCGGCTGGCGGAGGTGGTGAAGCAGATCGGCCGGGTCGAGTGATCGCGCCCGCGTCGTGACCGTCGACCGCGTCGCCGGCGTGGCGCTCGTCCTGATCGGGCTCGCCACCCTGTGGGAGAGCCGGGCCTTCCCGCTCGGATCGCTCCACCATCCCGGACCGGCCTACATGCCGGTGCTGCTGGCCGGGCTCCTGATCGTCTTCGGCGCGGCCGTCTTCGCGATGGGCGGGGGCGCCCCCGCGCTCC
>DATFAJ010000651.1:0-2534 GCA_035254745.1 Candidatus Methylomirabilota bacterium
CCACGCCGCCTTCAGCGCCCCGAGGTAGTCGTCGGTCATGGCCCCGCGCTTGTCGAACGGCAGCCCGAGCACCTCGAACTCCTGGCGCGCCCAGCCCACCCCGACGCCGAAGATGAGCCGCCCCCCGCTGATGCGGTCGAGGGTGGCGGCCATGCGGGCGGTCTCGAGCGGGTGCCGGTACGGCACCACGATCACGGTGAACCCCAGCTCCACCCGCCGGGTGAGCCCGGCGAGCCAGGACAGCGTGGTGAACGGTTCGTAGAACGGAGCCGGATAGCGTCCCTGGACGTCGGCGGTGATGGTGACGTGGTCGCCGAGCATCATGAAGTGGTAGCCCACGCTCTCGGCGAAGCCGGCCCAGCGCGCGAGGGAGCCCTCGGTCGCGCCGGGCCCGAAGGTGATGAGGTTGACGCCGACCTTCAATGGGACCCGATCGGCTCCATGCGCCGCTCACCGGCGGAGGCGCTCGGCCCCAGGAACTCGACCATGTTGCCGTCGGGATCCTTGACGAAGAGCTGGCGCAGCCCGGTCGGCCCCGAGATCACGTCGCGGCACACGAGGCCCCGCTCCTGGATGCGGCGCGCGGTGGCGTCGGCGTCGTCGGTCCAGAGCGCGAAGTGCGGGTAGCGGGCCACGATCTTCTCGCGCTCCGCCGCGTCCCGCACGAGCTGGTCGTTGAGGATGATGTGCAGCTGCAGGTCGCCGCCCAGGCTGTACCAGATGCCCGGGAAGTCGAAGGCGGGACGCGGGATCTCCTGGAAGCCGAGGACGCCGCCGTAGAAGTCGCGGGCCTTGGCGACGTCGGTGACGGTCACGCTCACGTGGCTCAGGATCTTGAAGAACTGGCTCATGTCGGGTCTCCTCCGTCGAAGCGCTCGCGGCGGGCGATGCCGCGCTGGAACGCCAGGTAGCCGTCGCGGGTCATGGGCGGCCGCGGGCCCGCGAGCACCTCGCGCGCCCCCGCGGCGCCGTCGGCGAGCAGGTCCACCGCCATCGCGGCCAGGGCCTTGGCCGGCTGCACGTAGCCCAGGTCCGGATCGACGATCGCGAAGTCGGCGGAGTGGCCCGGCCCGCGGGCCCCGCCCATGTAGGGGTGCAGCACCGGCATCACCTGGCTCAGGTCGCCCATGTCCGTGGAGCCGGAGCGATGCGGGATGTCGCGGTAGTGCTCGGCGCCCACCAGGCCGCGCGCGGTCGTCTCGAAGAGGCGGGCCATCGCCGGGTCGCAGCGGAGCGGCATCGGCCCGGGCAGGGTGTCGATCTCCACGGTGGCGCCGAGCGCGAGGGCGCCGGCGCGGAGCGCGCGGTCCACCCGGCGGCTCGCGTCGGCCACGCCCTCGGCGGTCTTGCCGCGGACGTACATCTCCAGGCGGGCCTCGCCGGGTATGACGTTCACCTGCGAGCCGCCGTGGGTGAGGATCGGGTGCACCCGGATCGAGTCCTCGTCGCGGAACGTCTCGCGGACCGCGTTGATCCCGGCCAGCGCGATCTGCGCCGCGTAGAGGGCGTTCACCCCCAGGTGCGGCGCGCCGCCCGCGTGCGAGGCGCGGCCGAGGAAGCGCGCGGTCTTGCCGACCCGCCCGTTGTTCGACTCGGGCACGCCCGCCTTGCCGTCCTCCGCCCGCCAGTTGGTGTGGATCATCATCGCGAGGTCCACGTCGTCGAAGTGGCCGAGGCGCATCAGCTCCTGCTTGCCGCACGGGAACTCGAGGCGGCCGGCCCGGATCTGCTCCTGCCGCCACTCGATGTCGCCGCCCTCCTCGGCGGGCACGCCGAAGAAGACCACGCGGCCGGCGAGGTGCTCGAAGGCGCCCGCGTCCACCAGGCCCATGGCCGCGCCGAGCATGCCCGCGACCTGCGCGTTGTGCCCGCAGGCGTGCGCGGCGCCGGTCGCGGGATCGGCCTCGGGATGCCCGGTCACCCGCAGGCCGTCGAGCTCGCCGATGAGCGCGAAGGTCGGGCCCTCGCCGCCCCGGCCGCGCGCCTCCGCGCGCACGCCGGTCATCGCGAGACCGACCCGCGGGGTCATGCCGAGCCCACCGAGGGTCTCCCCGACCAGCCCCGCGGTCTTCACTTCCTTGAAGCCCATCTCGGGCTGCTTCCGGATCCGCTCGCCGAGCGCGACGATCTCGCCGGCGCGGCGATCGATCGCCGCGAACACCTTGCGCTTCAGCTCGTCCCTGGTCATGGCAGCAGATGCTAGCCGATTCCCCCGGGCTAGGCCAGGGTGAGAAAAAATCAGGCGCGGCCCGCCGATGTGCCCGCGCGATGGGCGTCCGGATCCGCGCGCCCCGGGCGCGAGATCGCGCCGCCGCGACCGCTAACCCACCTCCGCGCAACGTCGAATGCGGGATGCCCGCGCGCGTGGCGGGCCGGTGGCACGATCGCTGCACCATACCTCGATCGGAGCGCAGGGCGGGCTCCGGTCAAGCGTCGTCGCTTGCATCGAGCGATGGCGCTTTTTCTTTCGCGAGACGCCGGCCCTCGTGCCTCGCGCGTCTCGAAGGAGGTCTCATCGTGAGCGACGTGCTGGG
>DATFAJ010000652.1:0-6783 GCA_035254745.1 Candidatus Methylomirabilota bacterium
ATCAACAGCTCGGCCGACGCCGCACTGGCCCTGCGCGAGAAGGGCCACCTGACCGCGGCCGACGTGGCCCGCGTGCGCATCACGATCTCCGAGATGAGCCGGCGCATGATCGGCGGGCCGCGCACCACCTCGCTGCTCGACACCCAGATGAGCGTGACCTACGCGGTGGCGTCGATCCTGGTCCGCGGCCACCTCGACCTGCGCGACTTCGAGGACGCGGCGCTCGGCGACCCGGCGGTGCGCGCCATGATGGCCCGCATCGAGCTCGTCGTGGACCCGGCCGCCCACGGCGAGCGCCAGACGGTCGAGATCGAGACGCGCGACGGCCGGGTGCTCCGCGACCGGGTGGAGAACCCGCGCGGGCACTGGGACAGCCCGCTCTCCGACGCCGAGCTGCGCGCCAAGTTCCTGGCTCTGGCCGGCCCCGCGCTCGGCCCCGGCGCCGCGCGCGCCGCCGACCTGGTGGGCGAGCTCGAGCGCCCCGGCGCGCTCCGCGAGCTGCTGGCCGTCCTGCGCGCCCCGGCCCCGCGCGGCTGAGCGGCCGCTCCCGCGCGTGCTCGGCTTCCTCGCCCGCCGCCTCCTCGCGCTGTTCCCGCTGGTGCTGGGCGTGGTGCTGCTGGGCTTCGCCATCGTGCAGCTCGCCCCCGGCGACCCGGTCCAGGTGCTGGTGGGCGACTACCCGGCGCCCCCCGAGTACGTCCGCCAGGTGCGCGAGCGCTTCGGCCTCGACGCGCCCCGCTGGGTCCAGCTCGGCCGCTACGTGGGCCAGGTGGCGCGCGGCAACCTCGGCCACTCCTTCTTCTACGACCAGCCGGTGTGGGACGTGCTGGCGAGCCGCGTCGGCCCCACCCTGCTCCTGATGACCACCGCGCTCGTGCTGGCCGCCGGCGCGGGCGTGCTCCTGGGGGTGGCCTCCGGGCGGCGGCCCGGCTCGGGGGCCGATCACGTGCTGATGCTGCTGGGCCTGGTCGGCTACTCCCTGCCCGTGTTCTGGCTCGGCCAGCTCCTGCTGATCGGCTTCTCGATCCGCCTCGACCTGCTGCCGACCCAGGGCATGCGCACGATCGCGTTCAACCTCTCGCCCGCCGAGCGGGGGTGGGACGTGGCGCGGCACCTGGTGCTCCCGGCGGTGACGCTGGCCACGCGCTACGTGGCGCTGAACGTGCGCCTCACCCGCACGAGCCTGGTGGAGGTGAGCGCGATGGACTACCTCACCACCGCGCGCGCCAAGGGCCTGGCCGAGCGGGTAGTCGTCTACAAGCACGCGCTCCGCAACGCGCTGATCCCGGTGGTGACCGTGATGGGCCTCAACGTGGGCCACCTGGTGGCGGGCGCGGTGCTCACCGAGACCGTCTTCGCGTGGCCCGGCCTCGGCCGCCTCATCTTCGAGGCCATCCTCCACCGCGACTACCCGGTGATGCTGGGCGGCCTCCTGCTCACGAGCGTGTTCGTGGTGATCGGCAACCTGCTCGCCGACCTGGCGTGCGCGCTCATCGACCCGCGCATCCGGCTCGAGGGCCGCGCGTGAGCGCCCTCGCCCGTCGCGACGTGCTTCGCCGGCTGCGCCGCCGGCCGCTCGGCCTGGTGGGCGTGGCCGGCTCGCTGCTGTTCGTGCTGGTCGCGGTGGTCGGCCCGTGGCTCTCGCCCTACGACCCGCTCGCGCTCCGCCCCGACACCCTGCGCCCGCCCGGCGCCCCCTACTGGTTCGGCACCGACGACGTGGGCCGCGACATCCTGAGCGGGGTGCTGTACGGCGCGCGCGTCTCGCTGCTGGTGGGCCTGCTGAGCGCGCTCGGCGCGGTGGTGATCGGGGTGGCGGTGGGCGTGCTGGCCGGCTACTGGCGCGGCCGGGTGGACGCGGTGCTGATGCGCGCGACCGAGTGGGTGCTGGTCGTCCCGCAGTTCCTCATCGTGCTGGTGGTCGCGGCCATCTTCGGCGCCGACCTGCGCCTGGTGGTCGCGGTGCTGGCCGCGGTCTCCTGGCCCACCACCGCGCGCCTCACCCGCGCCCAGTTCCTGGCCCTGGCCGAGCGCGAGTTCGTCACCGCCGCGCGCGGCCTCGGCGCCTCGGACCCGCGCATCGCGCTCCGCCAGATCCTGCCCAACGCGCTCGCCCCCATCGTGGTGACCGCGTCGCTCCAGATCCCGGCCGCGATCCTGGCCGAGGCGAGCCTGCGCTTCCTCGGCCTCTCCGACCCGAGCCGCCTCTCGTGGGGCGCCATGCTCAACCAGGCCCAGAACTTCCTGCAGCAGTCCTGGTGGATGGCGTTCTTCCCGGGCACTGCGATCTTCCTGACCGTGCTGTCCTTCAACCTGGCCGGCGAGGCCCTGAACGAGGCGCTCGACCCCCGGCGCTGAGGAGTGCGGCGACGCTCAGTCGTCCTCGTGCAGGATGCGGACGGACGGGGTCTCCAGGTCGTCGAACTGCCCGGCGCGCGCCGCCCACAGGAACACCCCGAGCGCCGCCCCCGCGAAGAGCAGCGCCACCGGCAGCAGCACGAACATCACGCTCATCGGCGGGCCTCCTCCGCGTCGGGCCGGCCGAAGGTGCGCGCCCGGTACGAGCTCAGGATCACGGTCAGCGAGGAGAGCGGCATGAGGATCGCCGCCATCAGCGGGTTCAGCACTCCGGTCATCGCCAGGGTCACCCCGACCACGTTGTAGCCGAGCGAGAAGATCAGGTTGCGGCGCACCACCCGCATCGTCCGCCGCGCGCCGTCGAGCAGCTCGGCGATGCGACCCACCCCGGGGCGCACCACGAAGACGTCGGCGGCGGTGAGCGCGGCCTCCGCGCCGCCCGCCACCGCGATGCCCACGGTGGCCGCCGCGAGCGCGGCCGCGTCGTTGACCCCGTCGCCGACCATGACCACCGGGCCCTCGCGGGCACTGGCCAGCACCGCGCGGAGCTTGTCCTCCGGCGACACCCCGCCCCGGCAGTCCTCGGCCGGCAGCCCCAGGCGGCTCCCCGCCCCGCGCGCGATGCGCGCGTCGTCGCCCGAGAGGATGCCCGGTCGCCAGCCGAGCCCGCGCACCCGGTCGACCGCCGCGCCCGCGTCGGCGCGCAGCGGATCGCCGAAGCCGGCCGCCGCCACCACCCGCCCGTCCACCGCCACCAGCACCGGGGTGAGCCCCTCGCCCGCCAGCGCGCCGACCGCGGCCGCCAGCGCCGCCTGCGGTTCGCCGGCCCGCCCGATGACGAACTCGGGGGAGCCGACGACGAGGCGCCGCCCATCCGCGAGCGCCTCGATCCCGCCGCCGTGCGTCTCCTGGATCTCCATGCGCGTGCCCGCGGGCGGCTCGCCCAGCGCGCGCAGGGCGGCCCGGGCCAGCGGGTGCGAGGAGTGCGCCTCCGCGGCCGCCACCAGCGGCTTGACCGCCTCGTCGCCGTGCCAGCGCACCAGCGTCGCGCGGCCCTCGGTGAGCGTGCCGGTCTTGTCGAGCCACATGCGCCCGGGCCGCGTCAGCTTCTCGAGCACGTCGCCGCCCTTGACCAGGAAGCCGGCCCGCGCGGCCTGCCCGATGGCGGCGCTCACCGCCAGCGGGGTGGCGAGCCCGAGCGCGCACGGGCACGTGACGATCAGCAGCGCGGCCGCGTGATCGAGCGCGCGCGAGGGGTCGATGCGCGCCCACAGCGCGAAGGTGATCGCGGCCAGCGTGAGCACCACCGCCACGAAGTGGCCCGAGATGCGGTCCGCGAGCTGGGCGATCGGCGCCCGTCGCCGCGCGTGCTCGTCCACCAGGGCCATCAGCCGGCCGACCCGCGTGTCCAGGCCGGTACGCTCGACCCGGACCTCGAGCCGCGAAGCCAGGTTGAGCGTGCCCGCGTGGACCCGATCGCCCGCGTGCACGCCCTGGGGCGCCGACTCGCCGGTCAGCAGCGAGAGGTCCACCGTGGAGCGTCCCGCCGCGATCACCCCGTCGGCCGGCACCAGGTCGCCCGCGCGCACCTCGACGAGCACGCCGGGGACGAGCGTCTCGAGCGGCACCTCGCGCACCCGGCCCTCCTCGAGGAGCCGCGCCGAGGTCGGGTAGAGCGAGGCGGCCAGCTCCGCGGCGTCGCCCGCCGCGCGCTGCTGCCGCCGCTGCAGGTAGCGGCCGGAGAGGAGCAGGAAGATCAGCACGGTCACCGAATCGAAGTAGACGTCGCCGCTGCCGCGCACCGTGTTGACCACGCCGTGGAGGAAGCCGGCCAGGAGGCCGATGCTGATCGGCAGGTCCATGCCGAGCGTGCGGGCGGAGAGCGCGGACCACGCGCTGCGGAAGAACACGCCGCCGCCCCAGATCAGCGAGGGGACGGTCAGCAGCAGGCTCGCCCACCGGAAGAACGCGGAGAACTCCGGCTCCATGCCGTCGAGCGCGCCGCCGTAGAGGGCGAACGCGATGCCCATCACGTTGGCCGCCACCGCGCCGGCCAGGCCGATGCGCGAGAGCATCGCCCGGTCCTCGCGGCGCCGCGCCGCCTGCGCGGCGAGCCCGCGACACGGGTGCGGCGTGTAGCCGAGCGAGCCGAGCCGCCGCGCGATGGCCGATAGCGGGATCGTGCGCGGATCCCAGACCACGCGGGCCTGCGAGCGGGGCAGGTCCAGGCGCGCCTCGGCCACGCCCGGCACCAGCCCGGGCAGCTTCTCGACCAGCCAGACGCAGGCGCCGCAGTGCACGCCCTCGAGGTAGAGCTCGGTGGAGAGCAGGCCGCCCGGCTCCGGGCGGCAGGTGCGGCCCTGGAACCCCGCGTCGTCGAGCTCCGAGTAGAGCCGGTCCACCGCCGGCGCCGGAGCGGGGGCCGCGCCGGCGCGGAGCGCGTAGTAGCGCTCGAGACCGTGCTCGTGGAGGATGGCCCACACCGCGCGGCAGCCCTCGCAGCAGAACTGGCGCGGGGCGGCCGCGTCCACTGCCGCGGTCGGCACCGCGAGCCCGCAGTGCGCGCACGCGACGGCGCCCGCGGTGATCGGCGCGGCGACGGGCTCAGTGGCGGGCATGGCCCGCGTGCTCCGACGCGCCCGCGCCCGGGTCGACCGCGTGCAGCCGGCCGCCGACCGCCAGCAACCCCACCACGATCATCGCGGTCGCGCACGCCACCGGGATGTGCCGGCGGAGCGGGCCGGCCAGGGCCCGCAGCCCGACGCCCACGCTCAGCATGGCCGGGACCGTGCCGAGCCAGAACACTGCCATCAGCGCGGCGCCGCCGCCCGCGCTGCCGGTGCCCGCGGCGGTGATCAGGAAGGCGTAGAGCCAGCCGCAGGGCAGGAGGCCCGTGGCCAGGCCGACGGCGAGGGCGCGGAGCAGCGGCGGGGCCGCCGCGACCGCGCCGATGGCGCGGCCGGCCAGCGAGCGGAGCGCGCGGGGCGCGCCGAGCCGCACCGTGCGCGCGCCGAGCGCCTCGAGCAGCGTGTGCACCCCCCAGAGCGTGATGAGGACACCGGAGACGATCGCGGTGGTCCGCTGGACGCCCGTGAGCAGGCCACCCGTGGTGTCGAGCGCGGCCCCCAGCAGGCCGGCGGCAGCCCCCAGCACCACGTAGACCGCGAGGCGCCCGCCGTTGTAGGCCAGGTGGCACCACCACGCCGCCCGGCCCCGCAGCGAGGCGGCGCCGCCCGCGTAGAAGCCCACGAAGCCCCCGCACATCCCCGCGCAGTGAGCGCTGCCGAGCAGGCTCGCGCCGAGGACGGTCGCGATCAGCGCGGTCATCGGGTGGCGGCCAGGTCCTGGCTGAGCGTGCGCGTGAAGACCTGCGCTCCGCGCGTCACCCGCAGCCGCAGCTCCCAGAGCCCGGGGCGCGCGCGCGTCAGCGTCACCGCGTAGGCGCCGTCGGGCCCGGCGGGGGCCAGCGTGAAGCTCGCAATATCGCGCGCCCGCGCGCTCGGGAACGCCTCGACCACGACCGCCGCGTCGGTCACCGGGCGCCCGTCGCGGTCGGCCACCCGGGCCACGAGCCGCGCGCGCCCGCCGTCGACCGGCTCGAGCCGCATCGACACCTGCCAGCCCAGATCGACATTCCGGGCCTCCTGGGCCATGGTCCGGTCCCAGTCCACGGCCTTGCGGTAGTAGTCGGGCTCGACCGCGAAGGTGGCGTCGCGAGTGGCCACGATCATGAAGGCGATGTTGGCCGCCGCGCCGCCCACCAGCAGGGCCACGATCGCCACCGGCCAGTACCAACCCTTAGCGGCCATGGTCCTTCCTGTCGTCGCGGTGCTCGCGATCGTCCTTGTCCTTGTGCTCGTGGCCGTCGTGGTCCTTCGGGCCCAGCAGCCGGTAGGGTATCTCGGTACTCCAGCCGGCGCCGTTGCCGATGCGGAGCCGCACGTCGCGACGGCCATCGTCGAACACGGCGCGCGGTGCGGTGACGAAGAACGGGGCGGTCGCGGACTTGCCCGCGGCCACCGGCAGCGGGTTCTCCGGGGCCACGAGCCCGAGCGTTCCCGGGGCGCCGGCCGGCTCGACCACGTCCACCTGGTACTGCCGGTCCACCGGGTCGCGGTTCACGATCTTGACGCGGATCTGGTTCATGACCATGCCCGAGGGCGTCACCGTGAACGGGCTGCCGATGCCGCGCAGGACCGTCACGTCGGCGGGCTCACGGTGGAGCAGCGCGTAGGCGAGCGCGCCCCACACCACCGCCAGCAGCAGCGGGTAGATGACCACCCGCGGGCGCAGGATCCGGCGCGGCTGGCCGCTGAGCTCGTCGCGCGAGCTGTAGCGGATGAGGCCGCGCGGGCGCCCGATGCCGTCCATGATGGAGTCACACGCGTCCATGCACTGGGTGCAGTGGATGCACTCCATCTGGAG
>DATFAJ010000653.1:0-7495 GCA_035254745.1 Candidatus Methylomirabilota bacterium
TTCATCGCGATGGTGGGCGACGCCGAGCTCGACGAGGGCAACGTGTGGGAGGCCCTGCTCGAGGAGGCGGTGCGCGAGCTCGACAACCTGCTCTGGATCGTCGACGTCAACCGACAGAGCCTCGATCGCGTCGTGCCCGACGCGCGGCGGGCCCAGCTCCGCGACTGGTTCCGCGGGGCAGGCTGGCACGTGATCGAGCTGCGCTGGGGCGGGCGGCTGCGCGCGCGCTTCGCCCGGCCGGGCGGCGAGCGGCTGCGCGCGCGGCTCGAGGCGCTGGGCGCGGCGGAGTACCAGGCGCTGCTGCGCCTGCCCGCGGGCGCCGCCCGCAAGGCGGTGGTCGCCACGCCCGACGGCGAGACGGACCCGGCGGTGGACCGGCTGCTGGCCGACGTGCCCGACGAGACCCTGGGTGCGCTGCTCGCCGACGTGGGCGGGCACGATCTTGCCGCCATCCTCGCCGCCTACGAGGAGGCGGCGCGGCCGCGGCGCGGGCCCTGCGTGATCCTCGCCGAGACCATCAAGGGCTGGGGCTACCCGTTCGCGGCCGACCCGATGAACCACGGCGCGCTGCTCACCCCGCGGCAGCTCGACGAGCTGCGGGACGCGCTCGGCGTGGCCCCGGGCGAGGAGTGGGCCGGCTTCGCGCCCGGCAGCGCAGAGGCCGCGCTGGTCCGGGGGGCGCCCGCGCCCTACGCGGCGCCGGCGGTCGAGCCCGCGCCGGAGGTGCCCGACACGCTCGAGGAGACCTACCCGGCGCAGGGCTCGACGCAGGAGGCCTTCGGCCGCATCCTCGGCCGCCTGGGCCGGCTGCCCATCGGCGACCGCGTGGTGACCTTCTCGGCGGACGTGTCGGTGACCACGCACCTCGCGGGCTGGATCACCCGAAAGGGCGTCTACTTCCCGCGCGTCAAGCCCGCCTTCGCGGCGGAGGGCCCCGCGATGGTGCAGTGGAAGGAGTCGCCCGCCGGGCAGCACATCGAGCTCGGCATCGCCGAGCACAACCTCTTCCTCGCGCTGGGATCCTTCGGCCTCGCCCACGAGCTGTCGGGCCGCACGCTCCTGCCCGTCGGCACGCTCTACGATCCCTTCGTGAGCCGCGGGCTCGACGCGCTCTACCACGCGCTCTACGCAGGCGGGCGCTTCATCGTGGCGGCCACGCCGTCGGGGGTGAGCCTCTCGCCGGAGGGCGGCGCGCATCAATCGGTGATCACGCCCGGGATCGGCGTCGCGCTGCCCGCCATCGCCTACTACGAGCCCACCTTCGGCCAGGAGGTGGAATGGATCCTGCTCGACGCCATCCGCCGTCTGATGGACCGCGACGACTCGGCGGAGAGCGTGTACCTGCGCCTGTCCACCAAGCCGGTCGATCAAGCGCTGGCCCCCGCGCCGTCGCCCGCGTACCGCGAGGCGGTCCTGCGCGGGGGCTACCGGCTGATCGACGGGCGCGAGCAGCCCGGCTACGACCCGGAGGCCAACGCGGTGCACATCTTCGCGGCCGGCGTGATGGTGCCGGAGGCGGTGGAGGCGAGCCGCACCCTCGCCGGGGCGGGGATCGGCGCGAGCGTCTTCGTGGTCACGAGCCCCGACCTACTGTACCGGGGCATGCGCACTACGAAGCCCTACGTACTCGACCTGGTCACCGCGGACGAGGAGGGCGTGCCGGTGGTGTCCGTGCTCGACGGCCACTCTCACGCCCTGGCCTTCCTGGGCGGCGCGCTCGGCGTCCCGCAGCTCCCGCTCGGCGTGGACCACTTCGGCCAGTCGGGCGCGCGGGGCGATCTCTACCGCCACTACGGCATCGACGCCGCCGCGATCGCGGGCGCCGCGCACACTCTCCTTGCCCGGGGGCCGGCTCTGGGTTAGCATCCGAGCATCCCGGCCGCGCTCCCTAGCGCCGTCGCGCTCCAAAGGAGGAGCCTCCATGGACACCCGCCTGAAGAACCTTGCCGAGCAGCTCGACGCCGGTCTCATCGCCCGCCGCGAGTTCCTGCGCAAAGCCGCCGTCATCACCGGTGGCACCGCGGCGGGCCTGCACGCGCTGCGCGGGATGGCACCCGCGCAGGCCAAGGGCAAGCTGCGCGTGTGGCTCTTTAAGAGCTTCGTCACCGCGGGCAACGACGTGGTGGCCAAGCACATCGAGGCCTGGGCGAAGGAGAAGAACGTCGAGGTCGAGATGGACTGGGCGACCTTCGGTGATCGCGAGCAGAAGTTCGTGGCCGCCATCGAGGCCGGCAATCCCCCCGACATGGCCGAGATGAACATCTACGGCCCGATGCGCTACAAGGCCGCGCTGCGTGACGTCTCCAAGGTGGCGGGCGACCTGGCGGGGGCGAAGGGCGGGCTGCTGCCGTTCGCCGAGCGGGCCATGAAGCTCGACGGCAAGTTCCTCGGCGTGGCGCGCTACTCGATGACCACGGTGTTCTTCATCCGCAAGGACGTGATGGAGGCCAAGGGCCTCAAGATCCCGAAGGTCTACGATCCCGACGTGGTCGAGTTCGCCAAGAAGGCGCAGGACTCCTCCAAGGACCTCTGGGGCTTCGGGCAGACCCTGAACCGCTCCGACGACGGAGACGGGTTCATGGGTAATATCCTCTGGGACTACGGCGGGGGGGTGTGGGACAAGGACGGCAAGCCCGCGCTCGGCTCGACGTTCCTCAAGCAGAACACCGCCGCGCTGCAGTTCGCGGTGGACACGATCAAGAAGCACGGCATCCAGCCCCCCGGCGTGATGGGCTGGACCGACGTGTCCAACAACGAGGCGTACATGGCGGGCAAGCTGGTGACCACCAACAACGGGGCCAGCCTCTACTACGCGATGGTCAGCAAGAAGCACGAGCTGGCGCCGAAGACCCTCTGCGTGCTGACGCCGGGCGGCCCCGCGGGCAGCTTCGTGGGCTCGTCCTGCTACAACTGGGCCGTCTTCCAGAAGTCGCAGAAGGCCGAGCTCTGCGAGGACCTCATCCGCTACCTCGAGGACGAGAAGCGCTTCGCGGAGTACACGCAGGTGTCGGTCGGCCAGGCGGGCCCGGTCTACAAGGGCCGGGTGGACAACCCGTACTGGAAGTCGGACCCGAACTTCGACGCGATGCTGCAGAACATCCTGCGCAGCGTGAACATCGGCTACCCCGGCCCCATGACGCCGGCCGCCGCCGAGGTGCAGGGGCAGAAGATCCTGACCGACATGGCCGGTCGCGTGGTGGTGGGCGGTCTCACGCCCGAGGCGGCCCTGAAGGAAGCGCACGCGCGGGTCGAGGAGATCCACAAGATCCGCGGCAAGGCCTAGACATGGCCACCGTCCGCCCCTCCTCCCCCCCTCTCCCCTCCGGGGAGAGGGTCGGGGTGAGGGGCGGCTTTCATCCCGAGGTCAGACCGACGCCCCGCGCCGGGCTCGAGCCCGCGCTCCGGCGCGTGTTCGGCCCGGACTACCGGATGGGCTTCCTCTTCGTGACGCCCATCGTGGTGCTGGTCCTGGCCCTGGTCGCGTACCCGTTCGGCTACGCGGTGTACCTCAGCATGACCCGCAAGTACGTGGGCATGCCCCCGGTGTGGGTCGGCTTCGAGAACTACGTCCGGCTCACCTACGACGGCTTCTTCCAGCGCGCGGTCGTCAACAGCTTCACGTTCACGTTCGCCTCCGTCGCGATCAAGACGGTGCTGGGCATGGGCATGGCGCTCGTGCTCACCTCGAAGATCCGCTTCCGGTCGTTCTGGACCGGGGTGCTCCTGATCCCGTGGGTGGCCCCCACCGTGGTGTCCGCGCTCAACTTCCTGTGGATCTTCGACTACAGCCTCGGCGTGCTGAACTACCTGCTGGTCCACGTCTTCCACGTCCTGCCCCGCGGGGTGGGCTGGCTCAGCGAGCCCAACACCGCGATGGCCTCGGTCATCGGGGTCAACGTCTGGCGCGGCTTCCCGTTCTTCGGGATCAGCTTCCTGGCCGGCATGAAGGCGATCTCGGGCGAGCTCTACGAGGCCGCCGCGGTCGATGGGGCCACCGTGCTGCAGCGGTTCCGCTACGTCACGCTGCCCGGCATCCGCAACATCGTGATGATCGTACTGCTGCTCTCGACCATCTGGACCTTCAACGACTTCGCGATCGTCTACATCCTGACCAAGGGCGGGCCGGGCGGCGCCACCATGGTGCTGCCGGTGCTGACCTACGAGATCGCCTTCGGGGCCCAGCGCCTCGGCGAGGCCATCGCGGTGGCGCTCTACATGCTGCCCGCGCTGGCCTTCGTGATCATCGTGCTGTCGAACTACATGAGAAAGGGCCGGACGCGGTGATCGTCCGCAAGGGGCGCAGCACGGTCCAGATCGAGCGGACGCAGTCCGCGGTCTCGTACGCGATCCTGCTCACCTTCCTGCTGTTCGTGATCTTCCCCTTCTACTGGATGATCGTCACGTCCTTCAAGGGCGAGACCCAGATGCGCAGCGTGGTCTCGATGTTCTGGCCGAGCCCGTTCGTCACCGAGAACTACGAGCACCTGCTCGGCAAGACCGAGTTCGTCTCGTGGTTCAAGAACAGCATCATCGTGTCGGTCTCGAGCACCCTCCTGGCCACCGCGGTGGGCACGCTCGGAGCATACGCGCTGGCTCGGCTCAAGTTCCTGGGCCGCGCGTTCATGGCCAGCACCGTGCTGATCACCTACCTGGTGCCGCCGTCCATCCTGTTCATCCCGCTCTACGCCCAGATCCGCAATCTGGGCATGGCCGACAGCCTCACCGGCCTGATCGCGGCCTACCCGTCGTTCACGGTGCCGTTCGTGACCTGGCTGCTGATGGGTTACTTCGAGTCGATCCCGGTGGAGCTGGAGGAGTCGGCGATGATCGACGGGGCCACGCGCTTCGGGGCGTTCCGCCGCGTGATCCTGCCCCTGGCCGCCCCCGGCTTGCTCGCGAGCGCGCTCTACGCCTTCACCCAGGCCTGGAACGAGTTCCTCTACGCCCTGGTGTTCATCACCAACGTGAAGCTGCGCACGCTGCCGGTGGGCCTCTCCACCTTCATCACCGGTGACGTGTACGGCTGGGGCTACCTGATGGCGGGTGCGGTCCTCACCACGCTGCCGGTCATCGCGGCCTACATCTACCTGCAGAAGTACATGGTCGAAGGGCTGACCGCCGGGAGCGTCAAGGGCTAGCCGAGCAGGTTCTTGTAGGTCCCTTCCTCGAAGCCGACGATCAGCGTGCGCCCCTTGCGCACCGTCGGCGCGCGCAGGTTGCCGGTCGGCCCGAGCAGCAACCCCAGCAGCGTCGCACGGTCGGGCTTGGCCTTCTTCAGATCCACGTGCTCCACCTTCTTGCCCTTGGCGACGTACAGCTCGTCCACTCCATCGAGCACGCCGAGGGCGGCCGCTCCCTTGATGGTCGCCTTCTTGGCGTCGGTCTGCTCGGTCACGCTGACCTTGTGCTTGGCAAGGAACCCTTGCGTCTTGGCGCAGGTCATTCAGCCGTTGCGGTGATAGCTCCAGTCGACTTTGGCCATGTCGTCCTCCGCCCGGTAGTGTGGCACAGGGAAGGCCGTCGATTCTACCCGGTCAGGATTTCCGACGTTCCCGCGCGACCACGCCCGGTCCGCCGGGACCGCGAGTCGAGACTCGCGTCGGGCATCGATGCCCCCGTCCGGCCGGGACTCGGGGGCTCGGTACCGTTCTTGCTGACATGGCCCGGTTGCCGACCGAGACAAGGAGTCTGCGGAATGAGCTGGCATAGCCAGGCCGGAGAGCGGGCGGGTCGGGAGTGGGCGCGCGGCGCCCCGGTGCCATCCCCGGGCTCTCGCTGGCGCCTCCGGTCGCGCTCCGGGTGGCTCCGCTACGGGCTCGCGGTCGCGTGCGTGGCGCTCGCGATCCTGGCCCGCGCGACCCTGACGCCGGTCTGGGGCCTGAAGCTTCCCTATTTCACCCTCTATCCGGCGGTGGTCTTCGCGGCGTGGGTGGGGGGACTCGGTCCAGGACTGCTGACCACCGGCCTTTGCGCGGTGGTGGCGACCTACTTCTGGATCCCGCCCGCGCACACCTTCCTGATCGGAGACCACGGTGACCTCGTCTCGCTGCTGGCATTCCTGTTCATCGGCGCGGCCATCAGCACGCTGAGCGGCCTGCTGCGTCGTCGCGAACGCTATGCGAGCGCCATCCTCGAGAGCATCAGTGACGGGCTCGCGGTGCTCGACCGGCGCTGGCACTTCCGGTACGTGAACGAGGAGGGCGTACGGCTCACCGGGCGACCGCGGAAGGACCTGATCGGCCGCTCCATCTGGGAGGTGTTTCCGGATCTCGCCGGCACCGCCTTCGAGAAGGAGGCCCGGCGGGCGGCCACCCACGGCGAGCCGGCTCGGCTCGAGTTCCACTACGAGCCTCTGGGAGGCTGGGCGGAGGTCCGGATGTATCCCTCCGGCGCGGGCCTGGCGATCTACTTCCGCGACATCGGGCCCCAGAAGCAGGCGGAGCAGATGTCGTCCCGCCTGGCCGCGATCGTCTCCTCCTCCGACGACGCGATCGTGGGCAAGGACACCAACGGGGTGATCACCTCGTGGAACCAGGCCGCGGAGCGCATGTTCGGCTACCCGGCCGCGGAGGCGATCGGGCGGCACATCACGATCATCATCCCGCCGGACCGACGCCACGAGGAAGACGCGGTCCTGGCGCGGATCCGGAGCGGCCAGAGCGTCGACCACTTCGAGACGATCCGGGTCCGGAAGGACGGGCGCCTCATCGAGGTGTCGATCACGGTCTCGCCCATACGCGGAGCGGACGGGGTCATCGTCGGCGCCTCGAAGATCGCGCGCGATATCGGCGTCCAGCGGCAGGCGGCCCGCGAGCGGACGGAGCTGCTCACCCGGGCGCAGGTAGCCCGCGAGGAAGCGGAGGCGGCGAATCGCGCCAAGGACGATTTCCTCACGACTCTCTCCCACGAGCTCCGGACGCCGCTCAACGCGGTGTTCGGGTGGGCGGCGATGCTGCAGACCGCGCAGATGGACGAGGCGACCCGGGCCCGGGCCATCGACACCATCGTGAGGAACGCCAACGCGCAGGTCCAGCTGATCGACGATCTTCTCGACGTGAGCCGCATTGCCTCCGGGAAGCTTCGGCTCGAGCCGCAGCCCTTGGAGCCGAGGCCGGTCGTCGAGGCGGCGGTGGAAGCGGTGCGTCCGGCGGCGCTCGCCAAGGGCATCCGGCTCGACACGGGCCTGGATCCGAAGGCCGGCATGATCATCGGTGATCCGAACCGGCTGGAGCAAGTGGTGTGGAACCTGCTCAGCAACGCGGTGAAGTTCACCCCCCAGGGCGGGTCCGTGCAGATCCACCTCCGGGAGCGCGGCTCGCAGGTCGAGATCGAGGTGCGCGACAGCGGCATCGGCATCGCGCCCGATCTCCTTCCCCACGTCTTCGAGCGGTTCCGACAGGGCGACAGCTCGAGCACCCGCCTGCAAGGGGGGCTCGGGCTCGGCTTGACGCTCGTGAAGCAGCTGGTCGAGATGCACGGCGGGACCGTCACCGCG
>DATFAJ010000654.1:0-6543 GCA_035254745.1 Candidatus Methylomirabilota bacterium
AGCGAGACCTGGTCGACGACGTCGGCCGCGAGCGTGCTCGAGTGGAAGAAGAGCTGGTAGAGCGCGGAGATCGCCCGCCACCCGCCCGTACCCAGCCGCGAGAGATCGGCCCAGTAGAGCTCGAAGAGATCGACCGGACGATCGTCGGCGCGCCGGCGCAGGGACACGCGCGTGGACTCGTACAGGCCGTCGCGCTCCGAGAGCTCGAGTCGGCCGAGCAGGTAGTCGTTCAGCGCGAGGCCGAGATCCGGGGCGTCCGTCCCCGAGATACCGCCGACGGGCTCGGATCTCTGCGCCTGGTAGAAGCCGCTCGGGGTCCCCGGCCGCCGTGACGTCTCCGCCGTCCGCGCGCCGGCCGACACGACACCGCCCGGCTCGAGCCTCGCGACCGGGACCAGAACCGCGTGCATCTCGCCCTGCACGTACCGCGGCTCGCCTTCCCCGCCGTGGCACAGCAGCCGCGCGAGCTCCCGCACCGTCTGCCCCGCGGGCTGATCGGCGATGCCGTGGACCACGACGACGGCGACGCGGCCGGTCGCGCTCACCGAGGCCGCCGGGGCTCGACCGACCTCACGCCAGCTGCCTCATCTCCTCCGCGGCCGCCTCCAGCCAGTACGTCATGGCCATCTCGCGGTACATCGTCGTCGCGGTGGTCAAGTGCTCCCGGGCCGGCTCGCCCCGGCCGGTGCGCCGGGCCAGCCGGCCGAGGCCGAGGTGGCAGTGGGCCACGAGGGGCCGCATGGCGCACTGCTCGGCGAGCGCGAGCGCCTTGCACTGGTGGGCCTCGCCGCGCTCGGGGTCGAAGCGATCCGGATGGGCGGCGACGTCGCCCAGCAGGTGCAGCGCGTGGGCCGCGAACCCGGGATGAGCCGGCGAATAGAAAAGCGCCCGCTCGCCCAGGCGGCGGGCCTCGTCGAGCCGGCCCAGCAGCAGCGCGGCGCGGCCGAGGGCGTGGCAGGCTTCCCCGTGGATCCCGACGATGCCCCTCGCCGCCTCCCGCGCCAGGAGCTGCTCGCCCTCCTCGAATCGGCTCCGCGCCCGGCCGACCTCGCCGCCCTGCGCGAGGGCCCAGGCCGACGAGGCCACCGCGTGCGGGAGATTGAGGAGGATGTTCCCGCTCCGGTACGCCGCGATGCCGTGCTCGGCCAGCGAGCCAGCCCGGGCCCAGTCCCCCACGAGGAGGTGCAGCCAGCTCGCGGCCAGATGGGCCATGCCGACCGGGTAGGCGTGGCGCGTCGGCTCGGCGAGCCGGAGCGCCTCGCCCTCGTACCGGGTGGCCTCGGCGAAGCGGCCGAGCTGGGCGAGACTCCTGACCAGCAGGTAGCGATCGTAGATCGCGAGCGGCATGGCGGCCCCGAAGGCCTCGTAGTCCGAACCCGGGGGCAGCGCGGCGAGATTGTCGGTCGCCAGCTCCACCGCCCGCCCGTACTCGCCGCGGAAGTAGTGGGCCTGCTCGAGGTAGGTCGTGGTCAGGAGCCGCAGGCTGAGGTCCCCGCCGCGCGCGGCGATCGCCAGCGCCCGCGTCCCGAAGGCCAGGGCCTCGTCCAGCTCGCCGAGCTGCGAGTGGGCGTTGGTCATGACCGCGCAGACCCGGCCGCGACGGCGGTCGTCGTTCAAGGCCTCCGCGATGGCCTCGGCCTCGCGCAGGCGCTCCATCACCTGCCGGTACTCGCCGAGCTGGCCCAGCAGCGGGCGCAGCTCGAGGCGGATGTCGAAGCCCTGCGCCTGGGTGGACGGAGTCTCCGGCAGGGCCCCGAGCACCTCGAGCGCCTGCTCGAGCCACTCCCGCGCCTCGGGGAGCGCCGAGCGCCCGGCCGCCTTGAGCCCGGCCTGGCGGAGATAGGGCAGCGCCTTCTCCCACACCTCGCCCCGCAGGGCATGATGCGCGAGCCGCTCGATCTGCTCGCCGAGGCGGTCGCGGTGGAGCGTCTCGATCGCGACCACGAGCCGGGCGTGCAGGTCCCGGCGCCGCTCCTGCAGCAGGCCGCCGTAGGTGACCTCGTGGGTGAGGGCGTGCTTGAACGTGTACTCGAGGTCCGGGAACAGCCGTGTCTCGTAGAGGAACTCCGCGGCCTGGAGGTGCCCGAGCCCGCGCCGCAGGTCCTCCTCGGGGAGCTCGGCCACCGCGAGCAGGAGCGCGAACGGCACGTCGGTGCCGATGACCGCGGCGGCCTGGAGGAGACGCTTGTCCTCGGTCGACAGCCGGTCGATGCGGGCCGCGAGGATCGCCTGGACCGTCGTCGGCACCTGGATCGCGGTGGCGTCGTGGCCCAGCCGGTACGCCCCGCGCTCCCCGACCAGCACCTTCGTCTCCACCAGCGCCTGCACGCTCTCCTCGAGGAACAGCGGGTTGCCCTCGGTCCGGGCGATGAGGGTCCGCTTGAGCGCGTCCAGGCTCGCGGCGGCACCCAGCAGCCCGGTGAGGAGATCGTCGGCGCTCTCCGCCGGCAGCGGATCGATGCGGAGCTGCCGGTAGTAGCTCCGGTTCCCCCAGCCGTGCCGGTATTCCGGCCGGTAGTTGAGGAGCAGGAGGACCCTGGCCGTCGGCAGGCCCTCGACGAGGCTCTCCAGCAGCGCCTCGGTCTCGGCGTCGATCCAGTGCAGGTCCTCGACCAGCAGCACCAGCGGCTGGACCTGGCTCTCGCGCAGCAGCAGGCGGGTGACCGCGTCGAGCGTCCGCTGCCGGCGCTGCGAGGGATCGAGCCGAGCCCATGCCGCGTCGTCCACCGGGACTTCGAGCATGGCGAGCAGTGGCGAGAGAGCGGGCTCGAGGGCCCGGTCGAGCGAGAGGACCTTGCCGACCACCTTCTCGCGAATCGTCCGCGTGTCGTCGCGCGCCTCGATCTGGAAGTAGGCCTTGAGCAGGTCGATGACCGGGAGGTAGGCCGTCGTCCTGCCGTAGGAGACGGAGCCGCCTTCCAGGATCCGCCAGCCCTGCACGCGATGGGAGTGGGTGAACTCCCAGTAGAGCCGCGACTTGCCGACCCCGGGCTCGCCGACCACCGCGACGACCTGCCCCGCCCCGGCCTGCGCCCGCTCCAGGGCCTGCCGGAGCGCGTCGACCTCGTGGTCGCGACCGACGAAGCGCGTGAGGCCCCGGGCGGCCGCCGCGTGCAGCCGCGAGCGGACCGCTCCCGGCCCGACGATCTCGTAGACCTCGATCGGCTCGGGCAGACCCCGCACCGCGACCGGGCCGCGGGACCTGACCTGCACGTAGCCCTCCGCGAGCTGCAGCGTGGTCGGCGCCAGCAGCACGGTGCCGGGGGCCGCGAGCTGCTCCATCCGGGCCGCGAGGTGGGTGGTCTGGCCCAGCGCGACGTAGTCCATGTGCAGGTCGGAGCCGATGCCCCGGACCACGACCTCGCCCGAGTTGAGGCCGACCCGGATCTGGACCAGGGCCCCGTGCGAGCGGAAGATCTCCTCTGCGTAGCGCTTGACCGCCTCCTGCATCTGGAGCGCCGCGTAGCAGGCGCGCACCGCGTGGTCCTCGTGGGCCAGGGGCGCCCCGAACAGGGCCATGATGCCGTCGCCCATGACGTGGTTCACGGTGCCCTCGTAGCGGTGGACGGCCGCCATCATGTGCTCGAGCACGGGATCGAGCAGCTTGCGCGCCTCCTCCGGATCCCGGTCGGCGATGAGCTCCATCGAGTCCTTGGTATCCGCGAAGAGCACCGTCACCTGCTTGCGCTCGCCCTCGAGCGTGTCCCTCGAGGTCAGGATCTTCTCCGCGAGGTGCCGGGGCGTGTACGACCCCGGCGAGGCGAAGCGTGGCCCGCCGGCGGGGGCGCCGCCGACGGGATGCGCGCACTCGAGACAGAACCTCGCCGCGGCGGGCAGCGGGGCGCCGCAGGCTTCGCACCGGGCCTTGAGCGGCGCGCCGCACCCCAGGCAGAACTTCGCCTCTTGTGGGTTCGCGGTCCGGCACCGGAGGCACGTCATCGGAGTGGCGTCAGGCTAGCCTCGCCCGACCGCCCCGTCAAGAAACGGGCGAGGGGCCGCCGTCCGACGACGCCTGTCGTCTCATGCTGTTGCCGACCGTGACCGTTGGGGTGATGATCGATACGGAGGTTCCGTGACCCTCAGGAGGAGCGACCATGACACGAAGGCTCGCCGCAGTGGCCCTGACACTCTGCTGCCTGGCCGGGTGCAGCTCGACGGCCGCCGTTCCCGCCGACCCGATGGTCACCACCGCGCAGCAGTGCACGCGGGGCGGGGGCTGGTGGCGGATAAGCCTCGGGGTCTGCGACATGCAGGGAACCGGCGTCCAGAGATAGCGGCGCTTGACAACCGACGCCACGGCACCGCTTAATCCCTGAAACTCGTCGACGGGGAGGCTGCGATGGAGATCCGAGGCGTCGTGGCGTGTGGGGCCGTGGTGTTCACCGCCCTGTGGGCGGCCAGCGGGTTCGCCGGACCGCGCGACAATCCCCCACGACCCGCCCCGAGCCCCCGGGTGCAGACGTTCAACAGCGCGAGCGGGTTCAGCAAGCCCACGCCGCCGCCGAGCCGGTCCACGGGCTCGGCCACCGCCGCGACGCCACGGGTCGGGACCAGCGCCAACCCCATGGCGCCGGGCGGGAAGCTCACCAGCGCGTTCACCACCGCGACGGGCAAGCCGGGCAAGACCCCGCCCGGGACGCCGTCGGGCCGCACGACCGGGACCCAGCTCGCGCCCAGGATCGGCGCGAACCAGACCGGCATGCCGTCGGGCCTCGTCACCCAGTCGCGACAGCAGCCCAGACCGTCGCGATCGGCCACGCCCGGCAACCGGTAGCCCGGTCGGCAGACCGGGCGCGGTCCTCGCCGCGTCGGATCATGCCGTAAGCGACCACGCCCCACCCCGGAGGATGCGATGGACGTCGGCCTGCAGATGATCTTCGCCACCTACGGGTGGACCAACGTGTCGGACGCGCAGGCCTGGGACGAGGAGCTGCGGCTCGCCCGCCTGGCCGCCGACCTGGGCTTCGACGTGCTCTGGTCCGTCGAGCACCACGCGAACGACTACTCGTTCTGCCCGGACAACCTCCAGCTCATGTCCTACCTGGCCGCCGAGTGCCCGGACGTCGGCCTCGGCACCGCCGCGGTGATCCTGCCCTGGCACGATCCCCTGCGCGTCGCGGAGCAGGTGTCCGTCCTCGACCACCTGAGCCACGGCCGGCTCCGCCTCGGCATGGGGCGCGGCCTCGCCCGGCGTGAGTTCGAGGCCTTCCGGGGCACGATGGACGAATCGAGGGGGCGGTTCGACGAGGCGGCGGAGATGATCCTGCGCGGCCTCCGCACCGGCTTCATGGAAGGCGCCGGGCCGTTCTACCCTCAGCCGCGGACCGAGATCCGGCCGCGTCCGACCCGGACCTTCGACGGGCGCGTGTACGCGGTGGCCTCCTCCGACGACTCGGTCGTGTCGGCCGCCAAGCTCGATGCGCACATGGTCATGTTCGCCGACCGCCCCTGGCCCATGCGCATGCCGGCCATCCAGAAGCACCGCGATCTGGTCCGCGAGCTGCACCGCCGGGAGGCGGGGCCGCCCCTGCTGGCCGACTTCTGCGTGTGCACGTCCACCATGGACGGCGCGGCGGAGAAGGCCCGCCGGTACATGGGGAAGTTCGTCGAGAGCAACTTCTACCACTACGAGCTCCTGGGGCCGCACTTCGGCACCGTGAAAGGCTACGACGCCTACGCGCAGAAGATCGCGATGGCCCGGGAGATCGGCATGGACGGGATCGTCTCCGCGTTCATGGAGGCCGCGGTCTGGGGCACGCCCGACCGGATCCTGCGCACGCTCGAGGAGCGCCGGGCCCTGGTGGGCGAGTTCGAGCTGGCCACGTCGTTCCGCTTCGGCGGCACGCCCTTCGACCTGGCCGAATCCGGGCTCCGCCTCTACGCCAAGGAGGTCCTGCCGGTGGTGCACTCCTGGAGGAAGGCGGGCCCCGTGCTCAGGACGGCAGGATGACCGCCTTGCCCGTCGTCTGGGTGTCGAAGAGCCGGTAGGCTTCCTCGGCCTGCTCGAGCTTCCAGCGGTGCGTGAAGAGGCGCTCCACGTCCACGCGCCGGTCGGCCACGAACTCGGCGCACTCGGCCTGGCCCTGCTTGGAGAACGTCCAGGAGCCGACGAGCGTCACCTGCCGGCGTAGCAGGTCGGGGCTCACGTCGAGCGTCACCTGGCCGCGCTCGCCGACGAAGCAGGCGGTGCCCCACGAGCGCACCGCGCGCACCGCCGCCACGCGGGCGTCCGGCGCCGACGAGGCGTCGAGCGTCTTGTGCGCGCCTTCCCCGTGCGTCAGGCCCCGGATCGCCGCGACCACGTCGCCCGCCGCGGGGTCGATCACCTCGTGCGCGCCGAACTGCTGGGCCAGCTTCCGCCGCTCGGGCGCGACGTCCACCGCGATGACTCGCGCGCCCATGACCACCGCCAGCTGGGTCGCCGAGAGGCCCACCGGCCCCTGGCCGAAGATCGCGATGGTCTCCCCGCCCTGCAGGTTGACCCGCCGGAGCGCGCCCCATGCCGTGCCGGTGCCGCAGGAGATCGCCGCGCCGGTCACGAAG
>DATFAJ010000655.1:0-3869 GCA_035254745.1 Candidatus Methylomirabilota bacterium
CGGCCTGTACAGCTCGGCGTTCGGCTTCTTCATGAACGAGGACAAGTGGAACAAGCTCCCGAAGGAGGACCAGGCCGCGATCGAGAAGGTCTCGGGCGAGCACCTCGCGCGCCTCGCCGGCCGCTCCTGGGACGAGGCCGACGCCAAGGGGCTCGAGGCGCTCAAGAAGTCCGGGGTGAAGATCGTCACCGCCGATCCCGCCTTCGCGGCTGAGGTGGCGAAGCGCTCCGCGCCCATCGTGGACGACTGGATCAAGAAGGCGTCCGCCAAGGGGGTGGACGCGGCGAAGATCCTCGCCGAGTTCCGCGGCGAGCTGAAGAAGGTCGCCGCCGGCCAGTGACCGGCCGCTCCGGGTGGGGGCGGCGCGTCGAGGGCGTCCTCGGCGTCGCCGCCTCCGCCATCTTGTCGACCATGATGAGCCTCACGTTCGTCGACGTGATCGCCCGCTACGTGTTCAACCGGCCGATCGCGGGAGCGTTCGAGGTCACCGAGCTGCTGCTCCTGGTGCTGATCTTCGCGGGCCTCCCCCTGGTGACCCTGGCCGACGAGCACGCCCTGATGGACTTCATCGACCGCCCTCTCGGGCCGCGGGCCACCCGGGTGCTGGAGCGGCTGGTGCAGCTCCTGTGCGCGGGGGTGATGGCCCTGCTCGCGTGGCTGGTGTGGCTCAAGGCCGACCGCATCTGGGCCTACCGGGACGCCACCGACGTGCTGCGCATCGTCTACGGGCCCTTCGTCTACTTCATGGCCGTCACCATCGGGCTCACCGCGGTGATCCACCTCTACAAGGTGGTGGAGCGCCGGTGATCGAGGGGCTGATCGGCCTCTGCGCCATGATGGTGCTCGCCTTCCTGCGGGTGCCCATCTCCTACGCGATGGGCATCGTCGGCATCGTGGGCTACGCCTACATGCGCGACTGGAACTGGTGGGTCGCCTTCGCGACCGCCCAGACCAAGCTCTACGAGACCGGGCGCAACTACACGCTGTCGGTGGTGCCGCTGTTCATCCTGATGGGCAACCTGGTCACGCGGGCCGGCATGTCGCAGGAGCTGTTCCGGGCCGCCTACGCCTTCGTCGGCCACCTGCGCGGCGGGCTCGCGATGGCCACGGTGTGGGCCTCGGCCGGCTTCGGAGGCATCTGCGGCTCCTCCATCGCCACCGCGGCCACCATGGCCAAGGTCGCGTATCCGTCGATGAAGCGCTTCGGCTACCACGACCAGCTCGCGGCGGGCACGGTGGCGGGGGCGGGGACGCTCGGGATCATGATCCCGCCGTCCACGATCATGATCATCTACGGCGTGTTCACCGAGACCAACATCGGCAAGCTCTTCGCGGCCGGCGTGCTGCCCGGCATCCTCGGCGCGGTCCTGCTCTGCCTCGCCATCGTGTGCACCACGTGGCGGCACCCGGACTGGGGCCCGCCCGGCCGGCGCTCCTCCTGGCGCGAGCGGTGGACCGCGCTGCGCGACGTGTGGGCGGTGGCGGTCCTCTTCCTGTTCGTGATGGGCGGCATCTACGGCGGCCTCTTCACCGCCACCGAGGGGGCGGGGATGGGGGCGATGGGCGCGCTGGTCTTCGCGCTCGCCCGGCGGGCGCTCACCTGGCGCACTCTCTACGACGCGCTGCTCGAGTCCGCGCGCACCACCTCGATGCTGTTCCTGATCCTGATCGGCGCGCTCATGTTCGCGGAGTTCGTCAACATCACGACCATGCCCGCCGACCTCAAGGCCCTCGTCTCCCGGCTCGGGCTCAGCCCGTTGATGGTCGTGTCCCTCATCTGCGCGATCTACGTGGTGCTGGGCACCGCGATGGAGGAGCTGTCGATGGTGCTGCTCACCATGCCGGTCTTCTTCCCGGTGGTCGTGGATCTCGGGTTCGACCCGGTGTGGTTCGGCATCATCATCGTGTGCGTGGTGGAGATCGGGCTCATCAGCCCGCCGGTGGGCATGAACATGTTCGTGCTCAAGACGCTCCTGCCCCACGTGTCGACCGGCACCGTCTTCCGCGGCGTGATGCCGTTCATGTGGGCCGACGTCGTCCGCCTCGCCATCCTGGTGGCGTTCCCGATCATCTCGCTCTGGCTGCCGAGCCTCATGCGCTGACCGGGCCTGTGACCTCACGCCAGGTGCTCGCGTGGCTCGCCGGCGGCGCGGTGGTGGTGATCGCGTGGCTCGCGCACCCGTTCGCCACCGGACTCCTGCTGGGCGCGCTGATGGGGTTCACCCTCCAGCCGGTCCACGCGCAGCTCGCCGGGTGGAGCGGCCGACCCACCCTGGCGTCGGTGGCCATCGTGGTGGCGGCCGGGCTCGCCATCGTGGGCAGCGTGGCGGCCTTCGTCTCGGTCTTCGTCACCCAGGCGGTGGCCTTCACCGCGGTGGTGCGCGAGGGGCTCAAGCCGGGGGGCGCCCTGGCCGCCTGGGTGAGCACGGTGACCGGCTGGCTCGGCTATTTCGGGATCTCTCCCGAAGCGCTGGTGGAGCGGCTGCGCGCCGCGGCCGGCGACATCGCGAGCGGATCGGCCGCGTTCGCGGGCACGGTCGCGTCGGTCACGGTGGGGAGCCTGCTCGGGCTCTTCTTCGCCCTGCTCACCATGCACGTGATCCTGCGACACTGGGCCCGCATCATCACGACGGTCGCCGAGGTCTCGCCGCTCCGCCGCGAGGACACCCGCGCCCTGCTGGAGGAGTTCCGGATCGTCGGGCGCATCACGCTCTCCGGCACCGTGCTCACCGGGGTGACCCAGGGCGCGCTCGCCACGATCGGGTTCTGGGTGACCGGGGTGCCCCAGCCGCTCTTCCTCGGCATCGCGACCGCGATCGCCTCGCTGGTGCCCGCGGTCGGCACGCTCCTGGTCTGGGTGCCCGCCGGCCTCTACCTGCTCGCCATCGGGTCGCCGGGCGCGGGGGTGGTGGAGCTCGCGTGGGGTGCGCTCGTGGTCGTCGGATTCAGCGACTACGTGATCCGTCCCAGACTGGTGGGCGACGAGGGCATGCCCGCGATCCTGACCTTCCTCGCGCTGTTCGGCGGCCTCGAGGTGCTCGGGCTGCCCGGGCTGATCGCGGGGCCGGTGCTCATGGCCCTGGCGGTGGCGGTGTTGCGCCTGTACGCGCGGGAGGCGCGGGGCGGAAGGGCTTCCTAGGCGGGGCCGCCGTCCCGCACCGGTGTGCTAGAGTGTGCCCCCAAAAACGTCTCCCCGGGGTCGAATGATGACGCCACAGACCGATGCCGAGCTCACTGCCCTCGTCGAGGCCCTCCAGGCCTCGCTCGGTGAGGCGCGGGCGAAGATCGGCCGGCTCGAGCAGGGGCTGACGGAAGCGCAGGACCAGCAGGCGGCCACCGCCGAGATCCTGCGCGTGATCCGCCGGTCGCCGGCCGACCTGCAGCCGGTGCTCGAGGCGGTCGCGGCGAGCGCGGCCCGGCTGTGCGAATCGTACGACGCGGCCATCTACCGCCCGGACGGCGACCGGCTCGTCCTCGTCGCCCATCACGGGCCGATCCCCACCGGCCCCCTGGGGGAGTTCTCCCTCCCGCTCGTGCGGGGCACCGCGGCGGGGCGCGCGGTGCTCGAGGGGCAGACCGTGCACGTCGCGGACCTACCGACCGAGGGATCCGCGTTTCCCGAGAGCGCCGAGTCGGCGCGGCGGCTCGGCTTCCGGGCCATCCTCTGCGTCCCCCTGATGCGGCAGGCCTCCGCGCTCGGAGTGATCGCCCTCCGCCGGACCGAGGCGCGGCTCTTCACGGAGCGACAGGTCTCCCTCCTCGAGACCTTCGCGGATCAGGCGACCATTGCGATCGAGAACGCTCGCCTGTTCACCGAGCTTCAGGCGAAGAACGCGGACCTCACCGAGGCTCTCGAGCAACGAACGGCG
>DATFAJ010000656.1:0-4159 GCA_035254745.1 Candidatus Methylomirabilota bacterium
CGGCTCGACGATGATGGCGGCGATCGCCCCGGCGGTGGTCACCTTGAGCTGCTCGCGGGCGAACTCCAGGCACGCCATGCCGCACGCCGGGTAGCTGAGCTTGAACGGACAGCGGTAGCAGTCGGCGTAGGGCACCTGGTACGTCCCGCCCGGCAGCGGGCCCCACTTCTGCTTCCACTCGTCGCCGATCAGGCCGATCACGCCGCCGGTCTTGCCGTGGAAGCCGCCCCAGAAGCCCATGACCTCCTGGCGCCCGGTCGCGGCCTTGGCCAGGCGCAGACCCGCCTCCACCGCCTCCGCGCCGCCCGAGAAGAGCTGGATCCGGGTGAGGCCCTCGGGGGTCACCTTCGCCATCAGCTCGAGGAAGCGCGCGCGGGTCTCGGTGGTGAAGCTGCCGAAGGTGAGCCGCTCCGCCTGGCGCTTGAGGGCCTCCACGTAGTGCGGATGGCAGTGGCCGATGCTGCCGACCGCGATGCCCGCGATGAAGTCGATGTACTCGTTGCCGTCCTCGTCCCACAGCCGGCTGCCGCTGCCGCGGGCCATGGCCAGCCCCGAGTAGAGGGCGAAGGACTGGTAGCCGGGTGCGATGTGGCGCGCCTCGCGGGCCACGATCTCGCGCGAGCGCGGGCCGACCTCGCGCGGCGCGCTCACCGCGCGTCCCCCGCGGCCCACCGCGACTCGGCGAAGCGCAGGCCCAGGTAGGCCGCGATCACCGGCGCGGCCTCGTCCCGGTACAGCGCGAAGCTCGGCCACGCGTTGACGTCGAGGAGCACGAGCCGGCCGTCGGCGGAGGCGATCGCGTCGCCGCCGTAGACCTCGAGCCCGAGCGCGGTCGCGGCCGCGCGGACCAGGCGGGCCAGGCGCGCGACCTCGAACGGATGCCCGGCCACCCGCTGCTCCTTGTGGTAGAACCAGCGGAACCAGGCCGGCCCGCCGTCGGCCCCGCCGCCGCCGCCCACCCCGTAGAACTTGATCAGGTCTCCCTCGACCGGCGGCTGCAGCACCGCGCGCTCGAAGCCGCGCGCGGCCAGGCCCGCGAGCGCGGCCGCGGCCTCGTCGCGGGTGCGGGCGAAGACCACGTCGCCCTCCTGGGTGTTGTGCACGTCGGGGCGCTTCACCCAGATCGGAGCCGGGAGCTCCGCCGAGCCCTCCGTGGGGACGACGCGGCTCTCGATGAACGGCACGTTGGCCTCGCGGAGCTGCGCGATCATGCGCTCGCGGTAGGTGTTGAGCACCGCGAGCGGCGCGTTGACCTGGCGCACCCCGCGCTCCTGCCAGGCGAGGAGCACGCGGAGCGCCTCCATGCGCTCGCACATGAGGAAGATCCCGTCGGGCGGCGTCTCCGCCGCGCTCAGGTCCTCGGGCGCCCGCAGCTCCACGTGCACGCCGTGGCTCTCCAGGTGCTTGCCGGTCAGGCGCAGGATCTCCGCGTCGTCGCTCTCGCGGCCGGGCGAGTGCTCCCGCTCTCGAAAGAGGCCCCAGTAGGTCCGCTCGCTCACCCCGCTCCTCCTCGTGCTCACGCGCCCCGTCCCTCGCGCGCGAGCGCTTCCGCCGCCGCCACGTCCTGACCGCGGTCGACGTCCACCACCGTCTCGATGATCTCCCCGTAGAGGGGCTCGCCGCTCCGGCAGAGCCACCCGAGGTACTCGCGCAGCCGCCCCAGCGGCGGCGCGGCCGCGACCCGTCGCGCGCGCGCCGACACACGATACACCCCGGCGGTGACCAGGCGCCCGTCCGATCCGCCGATCGCCTGCACCCGCCCGTCCGCGCCCAGGGTCACCCAGAGCGGGTTCTCGTCGGCGACGAGCGGGGTCACCGCGAGCACGGTGGCCTCGTCGGGCCGCGCCGCGGCCTGGCGGGCGAACCGCGCGAAGTCGGGGGCCGCGCACCACGCGTCCACCGTGGAGACCAGCATCGGGCCCTCCGGGCCCCGCGCGGTGACCTCCCGGAAGCTCTCCAGCGACGAGGCGGTCGTCTTCACGATGAAGTCGACGTCGAGATCCGGGTATCGCCCCCGGACCCACTCGACGCAATCCTGCTCGTCCTCGTTCACGATGATCGTGATCCCGGTGATCCCGGCGGCCACGAAGTTGCGCAGGACCGCGCCGATCAGCGGCAGCCCGGCCACTTCCACGAGCGGCTTGGGCACCCGCCAGCCGTCCGCGCGGAGACGACTCCCGGCACCCGCCGCGATGATGCCCCCCCGGACCGATGCCGCCATCAGGACAGCAGCGCCTCCACGTCCGCCAGCGAGTGGATCATCGCGTCGCCGGGGCAACACGGCCCGCCGGGCGGTGCGGGCTCTCCGGTCAGCCAGATGTGCCGCATGCCGAGCGCCCGTGCGCCCGCCATGTCCCGGGCCGCCGAGTCGCCGACGAAGGTGGCGTCCGCGGGTGTCACCCCGAGCCGCTCCAGCGCGGTCAAGAAGATGCGCGGATCGGGCTTCGAGTAGCCCACCTGCTCGGAGTCGACGATGACGCCGAACAGCGGCAGAATTTCCACATTATGACACACGGTGTCGAGGTTGCCATAGAAGTTGGACACGATCCCGAGGCGATAGCGCGCGCGGAGGCGATCGAGCAGGGCCTGGTTGCGCCGCAGGTGGCGACGCGCGTCGGCGAGGAAGCGCTCGGCCACGCGCTCGATCGTCGGCGCGTCGCGCACCGCGAGCGCGTCGGCGAGGCCGGCGGTCAGGCGGCGCACCGTGTCCTCGAACGAGAGCGTGCGCGGGATCGTGCCCACGAGCGCGTCGTCGGCCGCGTAGAAGAGCGGATCGAACGCCTCGCTCGAGGCGGCCGCGCCCTCCGCGCGCCACAGGCGGAAGAAGCGCTCCTTCCACGTGAGCCCGTCGGCGTCGAGAGTGCCGCCGAAGTCCAGCAGCACGGCGCGCGGCCGCTCAGGCAGGCGCGACCTCCACCGCCGCGTCGAACGCGGCCTGGCCCGCCGAGAAGCCGAAGACGTCGACCGCGTGGTCCGGCAGGCACGCCTCGCCCGACGTCAGGCGGTTGAGGCCGTCCCAGCCGTCGCGCATCCACACGGTGGACGCGGGCACCCGGTCGGTGACGCGCGCCCGCGCCTGCATCTCGCCGCGCTCGTTGAACACCCGGATCGACGCGCCCTCGCCGACCCCGCGGGCCGCCGCGTCGGCGGGCGAGATCCAGAGCACCGGCTCGGGCTCGAGCGCGGCCAGCGAGGGCAGCGCGCGGCCGTGGTCGTAGAAGCCGTGGAAGTGCGCGAGGGTCCGCCCCTGGCGCAGCACCAGCGGGTACGACGAGGCGGGCGGCGGCTCGTGGACCGGCAGCGGCGGCAGGCCCAGATCGCGCGCGCGCGACGAGTAGAGCTCGACCTTGCCGGAGGGGGTCGGAAAGACCAGGTCCGGGTGGCCCACGTGCGACACCCGCAGCGCCCGCATGCCACCCTCCGCGCGCAGCGCGGCCACGGTGGCGCGACCGGTGGCGGGGTGGTCGAGGATGGCGTCGATGGGCCCCGCGTCGTCCGCCCACGGATAGAAGTCGGCGACCCCGAGTCGTCGCGCGAGCTCCCGCAGCACCCACGCGCCGGTGCGTGTCTCTCCGGCCGGCGCCAGCGCCGGCTCCATCAGGTAGAGATGGGTGTTGGTGGCCTTGCAGCCGAGCTCCTCGAGCCACGCGGTGCCGGGCAGGACGACGTCCGCGAAGCGCCGGGCGGTGTCGTTGAGGAAGAGATCGTGGGTGACGATGAGGCCCTGCCGGGCGAGCGCGCGCTCGACCCGCGCGCTGTCCGCGAACGAGGAGAGCATGTCGGTACCGAAGAGGAGCAGCGCGCGCACGCGGCCCTCCTCGAGGGCCTCGGTGATCCGCGGCATCTGGTTCGGGATGTATTGACCGGGGGGTCGCCGCGCGGCGACCGCGATGTCGGCCAGGCCGTGGCCGTGGCCCTTGCTGCCGTGGCGGGGGCCGAGGCCGCCGCCCGCGATGCCCAGGTTGCCGGTGAGCGCGGGCAGGCAGGCCACCGCGCGCGCGCCCTGCCAGCCGTTGGCGCCCTTGTGCATGCTGCTGCCCCCGAGCACGATCATGGCCGGCCGGCTCGCGGCGTAGCGCCGCGCGAGGGCCACGATCGCGGCCGCGTCCACGCCGGTGACCGAGGCGGCCCACTCCGGCGTGTGCCGGGCCACGTGCGC
>DATFAJ010000657.1:0-8609 GCA_035254745.1 Candidatus Methylomirabilota bacterium
GCGGGCGGTGCCGACCGACGGGGGCGTCGAGGTCTCGGTGGCCGACACCGGCATCGGGATCGCGCCCGAGAACCAGGAGCTGATCTTCGAGGAGTTCCGCCAGGTGGGCGGCGACTACGCGCACAAGCGCGAGGGCACCGGGCTCGGCCTGACCCTCGCCCGTCGATTCGTGGAGCTGCACGGCGGCCGGATCTGGGTCAAGAGCCAGCCCGGACAGGGCTCCACGTTCACCTTCTCGATACCGGGGCGACCATGGCCGGCGAGCTGATCCTGATCGTCGAGGACAACGAGAAGAACCGCAAGCTGGAGCGGGACATCCTCCAGTTCCACGGCTACCGCACCGCGGAGGCCGACAACGCGGAGGACGGGATCCGGCTCGCCCAGGAGAGCCCGCCCGCCCTGATCCTGATGGACATCCAGCTGCCTCGGATGAACGGGATCGAGGCGCTCCAGGTGCTGCGCGGCGACGACCGTACCCGCGCGGTGCCGGTGATCGCGGTCACCGCCTCCGCGATGAGCCAGGACCGGCAGAAGATCATGGCCGCCGGCTTCGACGGCTACCAGGCCAAGCCGATCGACGTCACCGGCTTCGTGACCGCGGTGCGGCAGATGATCGACCGGCCCGCGAAGGGGAGCGGCGCGCGGTGAGCGGCCCGGCTCGGATCCTGGTGGTCGACGACACCCCGATGAACGTCAAGCTGCTGGAAGGGGTCCTGACCGGCCACGGCTACGTGGTGATCACCGCGCCGTCGGGGCCGGTGGCGCTGGAGCGGGTGCGGGAGGACCGGCCGGACCTGGTGCTGCTCGACGTGGTGATGCCGGAGATGAGCGGCTACGAGGTCTGCCGGCGGCTGCGCGCGGACGAGGCGACCCGGCTCCTGCCCATCGTCATGGTGACCGCGCTCGATCCCGGCACCGAGCGGGTGAAGGGCATCGAGGTGGGGGCCGACGACTTCCTGACCAAGCCGATCAACCAGCCCGAGCTGCTGGCCCGCGTGCGGTCGCTCCTCCGGATCAAGGCGCTCCACGACGAGCTGGCCGAGCTCAACCGGACGCTCGAGGGGCGGGTGGCCGAGCAGGTGGCCCAGCTCGAGCGGCTCGGTCGCCTGCGCCGGTTCTTCTCGCCCCAGCTCGCGGACCTGATCGTGAGCGGCGACGCCGAGGACCCGCTGCGCAGCCACCGCCGGGAGATCACGGTGGTCTTCCTCGACTTGCGCGGCTTCACCGCCTTCGCGGAGACCGCCGAGCCGGAGGAGGTGATGGGGGTGCTGCGCGAGTACCACGCCGAGATGGGCCGGCTCATCCTGGCCGCCGAGGGCACCCTCGAGCGCTTCACCGGCGACGGCATGATGATCTTCTTCAACGACCCGGTGCAGGTGCCCGACCCCGGCCCCCGCGCGGTGCGCATGGCGGTCGCGATGCGCGAGCGCATCGCCGGGCTCACCGAGTCCTGGCGCAAGCGCGGGTTCGACCTCGACTTCGGGATCGGCATCGCCCAGGGCTACGCAACCATCGGGGCGATCGGCTTCGAGGGACGGCTCGACTACGGGGCCATCGGCACCGTGACCAACCTCGCCTCCCGGCTCTGCGGGGAGGCCAAGCCCGGCCAGATCCTGCTCTCGCAGCGGGTGGCGTCGGGAGTGGAGAGCATCGCGCAGGTGGAGGCGGTGGGCGAGCTCGCGCTGAAGGGCTTCCAGCGGCCGGTGAAGGCCTACAACGTGGTGCAGCTCGGCCCGACCGCGCGGTGAAGGTCTGCGTCGTCGGCGCCGGCGCGATCGGGACGTTTCTCGGCACACACCTGGCGCGGACCGGGGCCGAGGTGTCGGCGCTGGCCCGCGGGGCGACCGCGGCGGCCCTGCGGGCCCACGGCCTCCGCCTCGAGGAGGGCGGCGCGACGCTCACCGTGCCGGTGCGGGTGGTCGAGGACACCCGCGCGCTGGACGCGCAGGACCTGGTGATCGTCGCGGTGAAGGGGCCGGCGCTGCCCGCGGTCGCGCCGCAGGTGGCCCCCCTCCTGGGGCCGGAGACGATCGTGCTGCCCGCGATGAACGGGGTGCCGTGGTGGTTCTTCCACGGCCTGGCCGGCTCCCACGAGGGCGCGGCGGTGCGCGCGGTCGACCCGGACGGGCGCGTCGCGGCCGCGATCCCGGTGCGGCACGTCGTCGGCTGCGTGGTGCACGCGACCTGCTCGGTGGTGGCGCCGGGGCTCGGGCGCCACGGCTTCGGGCGCGGGCTGATCGTCGGCGAGCCGGGCGGCCTGGTCTCGGCCCGGGTGAGCGCGCTCGCGGGCCGTCTCGTCGAGGCGGGCTTCGAGGTGACGATCTCGAAGCGGATCCAGGCCGACGTCTGGTACAAGCTCTGGGGCAACATGACGATGAACCCCATGTCGGCGCTGACCGGGGCCACCTGCGATCGGCTGCTCGACGATCCGCTGCTCGATCGATTCACCCTCGCGATCATGGCGGAGGCGGCCGCGATCGGGGAGAAGATCGGCTGCCCGATCCGGCAGAGCGGTGAGGAGCGCAACGCGGTGACCCGCAAGCTCGGGGCCTTCAAGACCTCGATGCTGCAGGACGTGGAGGCGGGCAAGCCGCTCGAGATCGACGCGCTCCTCACCGCGGTGAGCGAGATCGGCGGCCGGGTCGGGGTGGCCACGCCCAGCACCGACGCGCTGCTCGGCCTCACCCGGGTGTTCGCGGCCGGCCGCGGGCTCTACCGGTCGTGACCGCGCTCCGCCCGCCGTTCCGGGCCGACCACGTGGGCAGCCTGCTCCGGTCGCCCGCCCTCAAGGCCCGTCGCCGGGAGCGCGAGGAGGGGCGCATCGACGCGGCCGCGCTGGCCGAGGCCGAGGACGCGGCCATTCGCGAGGTCGTGCGGCTGCAGGAGGAGGCCGGCCTCGAGGGCATCACCGACGGCGAGCTGCGGCGGAAGTCGTGGCACATGGACTTCCTCACCCGCCTGGGCGGTCTCGCCAGCGAGGGGCGCGCGCTGCCGGTGACCTTCCACGGTCGCGCGGGCGACGTCAACTTCACCCGGCCGGACCTGCGAATCGACGCGCGGGTCGGCCGCCCGGCCCCGATCTTCGTCGACGCCTTCCGCTTCCTCCGCGGGGTGACGACCCGCACCGCGAAGATCACCCTCCCGTCGCCGTGCATGCTCTACTCGCAGGTGGGGCGCGCCAACATCAGCCGCGCGGTGTACCCGGACCTGGACGGGTTCGTGGAGGACACCGCGGCCGCCTATCGCGCCGAGATCGCCGACCTCTACGCGGCGGGCTGCCGGTACCTCCAGCTCGACGACGTGAGCCTCGCCTATCTCTGCGACGAGGGCATGCGGGCGGAGAGCCGGGCGCGGGGCGAGGATCCCGACGCTGTGCTGGCCCTCTCGGTCGCGCTGGTGCGGGCCACGCTCCGGGACCGGCCCCGCGACCTCTCGGTGTGCACGCACCTCTGCCGGGGGAACTTCCGGTCGAGCTGGCGCGCCCAGGGCGGGTACGAGAAGGTGGCGGAGACCATCTTCAACCAGATGCCCTACGACGGCTTCTTCCTCGAGTTCGACGACGCGCGCTCGGGCGACTTCTCCCCGCTTCGCCACGCGCCCCGGCACGTGCGGGTGGTGCTGGGCCTGGTCAGCAGCAAGGTGGGCGCGCTCGAGTCGAAGGCCGACCTGGCGCGCCGGCTGGACGAGGCCTCGAAGTTCCTCCCGCTCGATCAGCTCGCGGTGAGCCCCCAGTGCGGGTTCTCCTCGACGCTCGAGGGCAACGACGTCGCGGTGGAGCAGCAGCAGGCGAAGCTCCGGCTCTGCGTCGAGCTGGCCCGCGAGGTCTGGGGCGACCGGTAGGGCGCCGCGGCCGCCCGCCGGCTCAGTCCGCGGCGGGCAGCAGCACGCAGGCGGCGGCGGGTACCGTCACCGTGACCGGCTCGCCCGGCCGGGCGCGCGCGGGGGCGGGGCCGGTGACCCGCAGGACCACGTCGCTGCCGTCGAGCGCGATCTGGTAGTCCATCGCCTCGCCCAGGTAGCTCGCGCGCAGCACGGTGCCGGCCAGCACGTTGGCATCGCCGTCGGCGCGCGGGGTCGCGGCCGGACCGAGCGCGATCTGGTGCGGGCGGATCGAGACCACCACCTGGGCGCGCGGGGCGAGGCCGTCCGCGGCCACCCGCAGGCGCACGCTCCCCCGCGCCACCGAGCCGCCGCCGTCGGCCACCGCGTCGATGAGATTGGTCTTGCCCACGAACTCGGCCACGAAGCGGGTGCGGGGATGCTCGAACAGCTCCTCGGGCGGACCGATCTGCACGACGCGTCCGTCCCGCAGCACCGCCACCCGGTCCGAGATCACCATCGCCTCCGCCTGGTCGTGGGTGACGTAGAGGGTGGTGATCGCGAAGCGCTCGTGGAGGCGGCGGATCTCGAACCGCATCTCCTCGCGCAGGCTCGCGTCGAGATTGCTGAGGGGCTCGTCGAGCAGCAGGATCTCGGGCTCCACCACCAGGGCCCGCGCCACCGCCACCCGCTGCTGCTGGCCGCCGGAGAGCTCGCCCGGGTAGCGCGCGCCGTAGCCGCCGAGCTGCACCGCGCGGAGCATCTCGTCCACGCGCCGGTCGCGGTCGGCGCGGCCGACGCCGGCGAAGCGGAGGCCGTAGGCCACGTTCTGGGCCACCGTCATGTGCGGCCAGAGCGCGTAGCTCTGGAAGATCATCGCCATGCGCCGCCGCTCGGGCGGGACGACCAGCGCGGGAGAGGAGAGCACGCGGTCGCCCACCCGGATCTCGCCCGCCTCGGGGGCGAGGAAGCCCGCCACCAGCCGGAGCGTGGTGGTCTTGCCGCAGCCGGACGGGCCGAGCAGGGCCACCAGCTCGCCCGGGCGCACCGAGAGGTCGAGGCCGACCACCGCGCCGACTTGGCCGAAGCGCTTGGTGAGGCCGGTGATGGTGATGCCCGGCATCGGGTCAGGCCGCGCCGCCCGCCTGGCGGCCGCGCATCACGTCGCGGCCGAGGAGGGTCTGCATGACGACCACGGTGACGAAGGTCATCACGAGCATGAAGACGCCCAGCACCGCGATGGCCCCGAACTGGCCTTCCTCCTTGAGGTCGAAGATCACCACCGAGATGACCTTGGTGTTCGGGCTGAACAGGATGATGGATGCGGACAGCTCGCGGATCACCCCGATGAAGACGAAGCACCAGGTGGCGATGATCCCGCTGCGCGCGAGCGGCGCGGTGATCTCGCGCAGCACCCGGAAGCGCCCGGCCCCCAGGATCCGGCCGGCCTCCTCCAGCTCGGGGTGGATGCCGCGGAGGGTCGCGTCCGACTGGGAGTAGCCGACCGGCATCTCCTTGGTCAGGTAGGCGAGGAAGAGGATCCAGAGGGTGCCGTACAGCAGGAACGGCGGCCGGGTGTAGGCGACGAAGAGGGCCACCGCCAGCACCACCCCCGGGATGACCACCGGGGCCACCGCGAGGAAGGCCAGCACCTGGTGCCCCACGATGATCCGGCGGTTGGTCACGTACGCCAGCAGGGTGGCGAGCCCGGCCCCGACGCACGCGGTGAGCACGCCGAGCTCGATGGTGTTCACGATCGCCGACTGGGTGGTGAGCGAGAGGAACGTGAACGACCAGTTGTCGAGTGTGAAGTTCTCGGTGGTGAGCGGCTGGGCCCACGCGCGCGAGAACGCGGCCTTGAGCAGGATGCCGTAGGGCAGGAACACCGCGGCGCCCAGCACCACGAGGCAGGCGCCGAGCGCGGGGTAGCGCCAGCCCCCGAGCCGGATGACCCGTCGCTGCCCTCCCTTGCCCCCCACCGCCGCGTAGCCCCGTCGGCCCAGGAGCTTCTTCTGCGCGAGCAGGAGCAGGGCGGTGGCGAGCAGGAGCGGCATCGAGAACGCGGCGGCCATCTCGACGCGCGGCGGGTACTGGAAGAACGCCCAGAGCTGGGTGGTCACGGTGTGGAAGCCGGCGGGCAGGGCGAGGATGGCGGGGGAGCCGAAGAGGGCCAGCGCCTGCAGCACCGCCAGGATGAAGCCGCTCAGGATGGCGGGCAGCACCATCGGCAGCGTGATGGTCCGCGCGACCTGGAGGCGGCCGGCGCCCAGGATCGAGGCGGCGTCCTCGAGGTCGGAGGCGATGAGGCCGAGGGTGTTGGCGATCATGATGTAGACGTACGGGAACGTGTAGATCGCCACCACGAAGATCAGCCCCGGCATGCTGAATATGTTGATCAGCGGGTCGGTGGCGCCGGTCCAGTCGCGGTAGAGCCGGTTGATGTAGCCCGCGTTGGGGCCGGCGAGCATGACCCACGCGAAGGCGCCGAGGAAGGGCGGGGTCACGAACGAGGCCATCACGAGATGCTGGATGCTGCGCCGCCACGGCAGGTCGGTGCGGGCGGTGAGCCACGCGAGCGGCGCGCCGATCACGAGGGCGACCAGCCCGGACCACAGCGCCAGTACCACCGTGTTCCACAGCGCCTTCTGCAGCGTCGGATCCCCGAGTACGCGGACGTAGTGGGCGAGGGTGAAGCCCGCGTCGCTGCGCACGCTCATGTAGGCGAGCCAGCCCAGCGGCAGCAGGATCAGCAGGAGCAGGGCCGCGGCCGCGAGCAGCCAGATCGGCACCGCGCGGTCCAGGCCCTCCCAGCGCCGCGGGCGCGCGGCCGCCACCGCCTCGGGCATGGGGCGGGGGCTAGGCCCCGAAGAACTCGACGAAGCGCGTCTTGATCTCCTCGTTCCGCTTCTCGAGCTCCTCGGCGTCGACCGGCAGGAGCTTGAGGTCGGACATGCGCGGCTTGTCGGTCGGGTAGGTCACCTGCGGGTGGCCGCTGTAGAGCCCCTCGGTGTCGGCCAGCACCTGCTGGACCTCGCGGGAGAAGATGAAGTCGGTGAAGAGCCGCGCCGCGTTCGGGTGGGGCGCGAAGCTCGTGATCGCGCTGGGGGAGACCACGAGCGGCACGCCCTCCTTCGGGTAGACGATCTCGACCGGATTGCCTTTCTTCTTGACCTGGTAGAACGTGTAGTCGCCGCCATCCACCGCCACCGGCCGCTCCCCCGAGGCCACCACCCCGGACGGATCGACCGCGGACTGGACCAGCATGGGCTTGTTCTGGGCCAGCGCCTTGAAGTAGTCCCAGCCGTGCAGATGCACGAGCGCGAGCACGTGGGTCGCGATGACCCCGCTGTAGCCCGGGTGCGCGGTGACCAGGCGCCCGCGCCACTTCGGATCGAGCAGGTCCTTCCAGGTGCGCGGGGCCTCCGCGGCCGGGATCGCCTTGGTGTTGTAGGCGATGACGTTGACGGTCGCGCGGAGGCCGTAGTGATAGCCGTCCTTGTCCTTGAAGCCCGCCGCGAACGCGTCCACTCCCGCGGGGGTATAGCGCATCAGCAGCTTCTTCTCCTTCAGCAGCACGTAGTGCCCGGCGTCGGAGGTGTGGACCACGTCGACGTTGTGGATGTTCGCCTGCAGCTCCTGCATCATCCGCTGCAGGATCCGCTGCGACCCGGTGCGCTGCACCTCGACCTTCACGCCCGGGTAGGCGGCCTCGAAGAGCTTGGCGACCTTCTCCGAGCTCGTCAGCGCGAGGGAGGTGTACCAGACGACCTTGCCCTCCTTGCGCGCGGCCTCGAGCCGCGGATCCTGCGCGCGCGCCTCGGCGGCCCATCCGGCCAGGCCGAGGGTCAGCCCCAGGGTCAGAAAGACGGCGAGCAGGGTGATCGGGCGTCGGCGGTGAGTCATCGGGACTCCTTTTGGGGGCGCGCCTAGGCGGTGAGCGCGTCCATCAGCGGACCGAGGCTCGGCGATCGCGCGAGGGCGTCGACCAGCTCCACCACGCGTGTGAGCTGAGCCTCCGGGATGGCCAGGACCGCGTTGCCGCGGAACTTGGCGGTGAGCTCCTCGCGCGTCATCGGGAAGTCGGGTCCGCCCCGCGGGTGGTCCTGCCGCTCCTCGAGCTGGGTGCCGTCGGCGAGCCGGACCGCCACGTGGCCGATGAAGTGGCGGGGGTAGTCGATGGTCGGATCGACGTCGTAGAACACCCGGGCGGCCACGCGCCCGACCGCCTCGCTCCGGGCCGCCTCGTCGGTGAAGTCGGCCAGGGTGACGCGTCCGTTGACCAGGATCGACGCGAGCAGGTACGGCAGGCTGAACTTGGCCGCGTAGCCGTTCTGCGGGCGCTGCTTGGCCGCGAGCGGCTCCCACAGGCGGGGGAGCGGCCCCTCCGCGGTGCGGCAGCGCACCTCCGCGATCTGCTCCGGGCGCAGCCGGTGCCGCTCGCGCAGGCGCAGCGCGCAGTCCATGTACGGATGTGCGATGGAGCCGCACGGGTACGGCTTGAACGTGAGCGCGGCGAGCTCCCACGTCCGCCCGAGCGTCGCGAGCAGCGCCTCCAGGCGCTCGGGCTCGTGGCCGCCCGCGAAGGCCGCGTAGAAGCCGTGGGCGCCCTCGAAGACGGTCTCCGGCCCCGTGAATCCGGCGCGGGCCAGCACCGCCGCGGTCACCCCGGCGTGGGCGGCCCACCCGGGGTGGAGGCGCTTGGTCCAGGAGCCGTCGGCCAGGTACTCGATGATCCCGGCGGCCTGGCTGCCGCAGAGGCCGAAGGCGTGGACCTGCTGGTCCTCGGTGAG
>DATFAJ010000658.1:0-5434 GCA_035254745.1 Candidatus Methylomirabilota bacterium
GACATTTGAGACGCGTGCCCCCGGCGGCTCTGGCCAAGTCTTGGCACCGGTCTGACAAGCTCTGGAGCCCGACGGGCTCTCGCCTCCTCAACTGGCTGATTTTTCGCGGGCGCCCGACTGGCTCACCTTTTGCTACCTCGAGAGGGCATGCTGCTGACCGCGGTCCTCACGGTGGTGTTCGTCGGAGCGAGCTCGGCGATGCTCTGGCTCGCCATCGGCGCGGACTAGAGGGAGAATCGGTCATGGACATGCCGGTCGACGACGGGATCTCGCTGGACTCGGTGATGAAGCGCGGCGCGCTCGTCTGCGTCGTGGCACTCGGCGGAGTCGCGGTCGGGCTCGCGGTGTGGGCGCTCCGGCGCTGGCACGACGAGCGCCAGTACCAGGCGTGGCGCGAGTCGGTGAGCGCGGATCCGTATCGTCGCGACCGCAACGGCTACCCGGTCGGCGCCCAGCTCGGCTTCTCCCGCTCGCGCTAGAGCCCGTCGGCGCACCGCCGCTCCCGCCTGGGAGCGACGACTCCGCTCGCATCGCCTCTCCCACCTCTCCGGCCCGGACCGCGTGGTGTTCTGGGTCGGGCCCACCGGGCACCCCATCGTGGGATGGTTTCGCGCCTCGCTGTACGACAGCCCGATCTTCCTGTGCTACCTTTCGGTGGTGCCGTCGCTCGCGATCTTCCTGGTCAGCGTGGAGACGGACTTCTACGATCGCTACCGCGAGTACTACGGCGTCGCCACCCAGCACGGAACCCTGCGCCAGGTGCTCGAGGCCAAGCGGGCCATGACCGCGTGCCTGCGCGACAGCCTGCGCCGCCTCCTGGTGGCCCAGGCCCCGGTCACGCTCCTGCTGATGGCGCTGGCCCCGTGGATCGCGGCCGGGCTCGGCCTCGACCGCCTCCAGGTGGCGATCCTCCGCTGCGGGCTCGTCGGCGCGGTGCTGCACGTGCTCTGCCTGTTCGGGGGGATCGTGCTCCTCTACTTCGACCGACGCCGCGCCGCCGCCGAGGTGGCGGCGGTCTTCCTGGTGGCCAACGGCGTGCTCACCGCCCTCACGCTCTTCGTGGGCCCGCGCGCGTACGGCCTCGGCTACCCGCTGGCGGCGCTCCTCGGCTGCGCGTGGGCCTACCGGCGCCTGGAAGAGACCCTGGCGGATCTCGAGTACCTGACCTTCGCCGCCCAGCCCATGATGCCCGAGGCGCCGGCCGTCGAGTCGAGCCACCCCGTTTCCGCCTGATGCAGCCGCGCTCGGCCGGGGAGGCCGCGCTGGTGGCGGCGCTGCTGACCCTGCTCGCGGGCGCCATCGTCTACCCGCTGCTCCAGGTTCTCTCGGTGGCCTTCCTCGACGGGGGCTGGCCCACCGCCCGCCCGCTGCTCGCGTTCTTCGCCCGCCCGCTCTTCCGCGAGGCGCTGGTCAACACGCTGCTGGCGGGCGCGCTGGCGGTGCTGATCGGCAGCGTCATCGCGGTGCCGCTCGCGGTCCTCACCGTCCGCTACCGCTTTCCGGGCCGCACCCTGATCGGCGTGCTCGGGGTCCTGCCCCTGGTGGTCCCGCCCTTCGTGGGCGCGGTGGCGTTCCAGCAGATCCTCGGCCGGAGCGGCACCGTGAACCAGCTCCTGCTCGAGCACGCCGGGGTGACGGTGCCGTTCATGGAGGGGCTGCCGGGCGTGGTGCTGGTGCAGAGCCTCCACTACTTCCCGTTCATCCTGCTCAACACCGCGGCCGCGCTCGCCGGGCTCGATCGCTCGCTGGAGGAGGCGGCCCAGAATCTCGGCAGCTCGGGCCTGCGGCTCTACCGGCGGGTCCTGCTGCCGCTCGCGCTGCCCGGCTACGCGGCGGGCGCGCTGCTCACCTTCATCCGGGTGATCGACGACCTCGGCACGCCGCTGATGCTCAACTACACGCGGCTGCTCGCCCCCCAGGCCTACGTCCGGGTGACCACCATCGGGCTCACCGACGTCGACGGCTACGTGATCTGCGTGATCCTGGTGGCGCTCTCGCTCGGCGCGCTCTGGCTGTCGAAGGCGGTGCTGGCCCGCGGCGAGTACGCGGCCCTCGGGCGGGGCGGGGAGGCCCCGCCGGTCCCGCTCGGCGCGCGCGGCACCGGGCTGGCCTGGCTCCTGGCCGCGCTGCTGCTGGGCCCGGCGCTCCTGCCGCACGCGGGGGTGCTGCTGCTGTCGGTCTCGCGGGTGTGGAGCCTCTCGCCGCTGCCGACCGTGTACACCCTCGGCAACTACCAGGAGGTCCTCGTCCGCTCCCCGCAGTTCATTGCCAACACCCTGCGCTACGCCGGCCTCGCCGCGCTGGCCGACGTGGCCCTGGGGGCGGTGATCGCCTGGCTGCTGCTCCGCGGCCGGGTCTCCGGGCGAGGGTGGCTCGACACGATCGCCACCCTCCCGCTCGCCATCCCCGGGGTGGTGATCGCGATCGGCTTCCTGCGCGCGTTCGGTGGCATCGTGGTGCCGGGGCTCGGCGACCCGCTCACCTCGACGTGGCTCGTGCTCGTCATCGTGTACGCGGTGCGGCGGCTGCCCTACGCGGTCCGCGGGGCCTACGCGGCGCTCCAGCAGCTGGCGCCGGCCCTCGAGGAGGCGGCGCAGAGCCTGGGGGCGAGCCGGCCGCGAACCTTCAAGCGGATCACCCTGCCGTTGATCACGCGGGGGCTCCTGGCCGGGGGCCTGCTCGCGTTCATCAGCTCGGCGGTCGATCTCTCGTCGACCATCCTGCTGGTGCCGCGGGTCGAGCTGGGCCCGCTCTCCTACGGCATCTACCTCTACATGCAGTCGGCGGTGGGGCGCGGCCCGGGCGCGGCGCTCGGCGTCGTCGCGATCGTGCTCGTGGCCGCGGGCACGTGGGCGGCGACGGCGCTGGCGCGGCGCTCCGGGGCCGCGCTGTTCCGGAGCTGACCCGGATGACGACGCGGACGCGGGCGGAGTGGGTGCTGCCGGCCTCGATGCTGATCGGCACCTTCGCGTGGTCGTTCGTCTACGTGAGCCTGCCGTTTCACATCCAGAGGATGTCGACGCTCGACCCGGCGGCGACCCTGCGCTGGACCGGATGGATCCTCGGCATCAGCCCGCTGATCACCGTCGTCACCGCGCCGATCTCGGGCCGGCTCGGCGAGCACATCGATCCCAAGCGGGGCTTCATCGCGGTGCAGGCGTTCCAGGGGCTCGGCTTCCTGGGCATGGCGCTGGCGCGCTCGCTCCCCGAGATGCTCTTCGCCCGCATGCTGCTCGGCCTCATGGGCGCGGTCTCCACCTTCGCGTTCATCATGGTGGGACGCTCGGGCGGCGACGTGCGGCGCCAGGTCTCCTACATCCAGTCCGGCATGACGCTCGGCCAGGTGCTGGGGCCGGCCGCGGGGGCGCTGGTGGCGGCGCGGGTGGGCTTCCGGCTCTCCTTCATCGTCGGCGCGTTCATGCTCTGGGGCTGCTCGGCCCTCGTGTCCTGGGGCGTGCCGGCGGGCCAGCCGCGCGACGCGGCGACCGCGGGGACGCGCATCACGTCGCTGCGGGAGCTGGTGACGGTCTCGCTGGTGGTGCTCGCGGGCTCCACCCAGGTCTTCTTCCTGACCTCGATCCTGCCCCAGATCCTCCCGCCCCTCGGCGTCCCGCTCGAGTCCACCCTGGAGGTCGGCGGCTTCCTGATCTTCGTCACCGGCATCGCGGCCTCGCTGGGGGCGATGGCGGCGCCGCGCCTGGCCGACCTCATGGGCGATCGCCGCGCGGTGCTCTGGTTCCTGCTCGGCTCCTCGCTCTTCCTGGCCGCCCTCGGCGCGGCCGGCCAGGTGTGGAGCTTCGGGACGCTGCGCTTCCTGCAGGTGCTCTGCATCGCCCCGGTGTTCCCGCTCTCGGTGGCGGCCATCGCGCAGCGGGCCTCCGGGGAGGCGATCGGATTCGTCAACTCGGCGCGCATCGGGGCCGCCTTCGTCGGGCCGGTGCTGGCGACGACGCTGCTGTCGTCGATGCCGCCCGCCGCGGTGTACCTCGTGCTGGCCGCGCTCGGCCTGGCCGTCGTGCCGCTGGTGGCGCGCATGGATCGGCGGTCCCGGCTCCGGATGCCGGGAAGAGGGGAGGTCTCGTGAGCGGAGAGCGGCTGGTCCGGCTGTCCGAAGTGCGCATGGAGGGCGTGGGCAAGCGCTACGGCCTACACTGGGCGGTGCGGGACGTCTCGCTCTCGATCCGTCCCGGCGAGTTCTACACGCTGCTGGGGCCGTCGGGCTGTGGCAAGACCACGCTGCTGCGCCTCCTCGCCGGGTTCATCACCCCGGACGAGGGACGCATCGTGGTGGACGACGAGGTCATCGACCGGGTGCCGCCGTGGAAGCGCAACCTGGGCATGGTCTTCCAGCACTACGCGCTCTGGCCTCACCTCTCGGTGTTCGAGAACGTGGCCTTCGGGCTCCGCGAGCGCGGCGTCTCGGGCCCCGCGCTCGCGGAGCGGGTCGCGGCGGCGCTCGGGCAGGTGGGCCTGGCCGGCTTCGAGGCGCGCCGGCCGTCGCAGCTCTCGGGAGGTCAGCAGCAGCGCGTGGCGCTCGCCCGCACCCTGATCATCGAGCCGCGGCTGCTCCTGCTCGACGAGCCGCTCTCGAACCTGGACGCGGTGCTCCGGGCGCAGATGCGGCTCGAGCTGGGCCGTCTGCACCGCGACGTCGGGATCACCACGATCTACGTCACGCACGACCAGGCCGAGGCGCTGGCCCTGTCCACCCGCATCGCGGTGCTCTCCCAGGGGCGGATCGTCCAGGAGGGCAAGCCGGAGGAGATCTACTGGCGCCCGCGGAGCCGCTTCGTGGCGGAGTTCGTGGGCGCGGCCAACCTCCTGCCGGTGCGGGTGACCGAGGTGCGGGACCTGGGCGTGGTGGTCGAGACCACCGGCGGCTCGCGAGTGCCGGTCGCGTCGGGGGGCCATCCGTGGACCGCGGGGGCGAGCGGGCTGCTCTGCCTCCGCCCGGAAGCGCTGCGCATCGAGGAGGCGGAGCGGGCCGCGGGCGGCATCCGCGGCAAGGTGTCCGGACACGTGTTCGAGGGCTCGCGCCAGCTCTACGACGTCGCGATTCCCGGCGGGACGGTGCGGGTGGAGATGCTGACCTCGGCCCAGCAGGGCAAGGGCTTCAAGCCGGGCGACGACGTCAAGATCGAGATCTCGCCCGAGACCTCGGTGCTGCTGCCCGCCGAGTCCTGACATGCTATCTTCGCCCCGGGAGACCACGCCATGACCGACATCAGCCCCCAGGAGCTGAAGGCGCGGCTCGATCGCCACGACGCGCTCGTGCTGCTGGACGTTCGCGAGGACTGGGAGACCGCGCTCTGCCGGCTCGACAATGCCACCCACATCCCGATCGAGGAGATCGAGTTTCGGACCGCGGAGCTGGACCAGTCCGACGAGATCGTCGTGTACTGCCATCACGGGGTGCGCAGCGCCGCGGTCGCCA
>DATFAJ010000659.1:0-2349 GCA_035254745.1 Candidatus Methylomirabilota bacterium
CCGATGCAGACGATCTTGCCGATGCCGGCCAGCGGGCATCCCAGGCGCGGTTTCCCCTTCACCAGCGGGAGCCGGTCGACCTTCAGCGCCCGCAGGCGCTTGAGCCCGGCGGGCGACAGCAGCTCCGGCGTGACGTCGGCCACCACGCGGGAGAGATCGCGCAGGCGGCCCGCCGCGTCCACTAGCCCCGGGCGCTCGGCGCCCGCACGACCGTACCGGACGAGCTTCATGGGCGGGCCCTCAGTGCGCGGCCAGGCCGGGCACCGACATCACGAGGTGGAGGTAGCCCCCCAGCTCGTTGATCCGGCGCACGTCGTGGGCCGCGAAGGCGGCGCGCTCGGCCTCGGTCAGATCGGCGTCGGCCAGCGCGGCGCGCGGGTCGGCCTCGAAGCGGGCGCGGAACTCGGGGTCCTTCTTGAGGCGATAGAGCACGCTGTTGATCGCGTAGCGGCTCACGCGAGGCTCCACTCGACCGCGGCCATGTTGATCCGCGGCAGCTCGCCGAAGTAGCGCACCTGCGCGCGGGCGGGCGTGACCGCGCCGATCAGGACCATCCAGTTCAGGAACTCGTGCTCGCCGGTCTTGTGCAGCTCGCCGACGGTCAGCTCCCGCAGCGGCTCGTGCTCGCCCCGCTCCATCCAGTGGATGAGCTTCCGGTCGAAGACGGTGTCGGTCTCGCCGACCCGGGGCAGCGACAGCTCCGGAAAGTGGGAGAGCCCGCCGGTGGCGATGATCCCGACGTTCCACGGAGACGCCGCGACCACTCGAGCAAGATGGCGACCGAAGTCGAAGCAGCGCCGCGGGGTCGGCTGGGGCGCCACGAAGCAGTTCACCCAGATCGGCACCAGCGGCGGGATCGGTCGCGTCCCGTGCATCGTGTTCACCGGGCTCAGGAACGCGTGGTCCACCGGGGCCTCCCAGGACATGGCCAGGTCGAACCCGGACCGGAGTCCCTGCTCCAGGATCTGGTTGGCGAGGTCCTCGTGGAGCGGGTACTCCTCCGGCATGTGCTCGAGGACCGCGTCGAAAGCCTCCGCGTGGTCCTGCTTCATGCGCTGCACGCTCCGGCCGATGCGCACGCAGAGGGCCGGCACCGCGTTGAACGAGAACGCGTTCAGGTGGTCGTCGGCCACCACGATCAGGGCGTCGGCGCGGGCGGCCGAGAAGCGCTCGCCCATCCGGGCGATCTCGGCCATGCAGGCGACGACGGTCCGGCGGCCCTGGTCGCCGCACGCGCGCTGGTAGTAGTCGGGGTCGAGCACGTGCGACATCGCGCCCGCGAAGACGATCCTGCCCATGAGTGACGCCTCCTGGCCGGGCCCCCGGACGCGCGCCCGTCGCCGCGCGGATCGTAGCGGATCGGCGCGGCCGGCGCAAGGCGCGGCGCCTTGCGGGCCCGGGAGGGAGCGACTAGACTGAGGCTCCCGGGAGGACACCGACATGACCCAGACCGCTCCGTCGCTTGACGAGCTGCTCCGCACCCACGTGGCGCGCTTCACCGAGCGCCGCGCCGACTGGGACGCCTTCGCCGATGCGCGGGTGGAGGGCTTCAGGCGCGCGCAGCATCGCTTCATCGGGTCGGGCGCCTCCGGCAAGGCCGACGCCTCGGTGATCCCCGCCCAGCACTTCACGCTGTCGGTCATGTTCGTCCCGCCCGGGCAGGGCAACGCCCCGCACACCCACGAGGTCGAGGAGGTCTTCTTCATCCTCGAGGGCAAGATGCTGGTGTTCATCGAGGACGGGGCGGGCAATCGCGCCGAGACCGTGCTGGGACCGTGGGACTGCGTCTCCTGCCCGGCCAACGTGATCCACGGCTTCACCAACGTGGGCCTCGAGCCCGCGTATCTGCAGGTGATGCTCGGCAAGGCCCGGCCCGAGCTGATGACCTACACCGACGGCGATCTGCAGTCCCGGCGCGACGAGCACCTGCGCGCCGCGGGCGCCCGCGGCTAGCCCGCGCCTCCCGGTCCCGGCCCCCGTGCTGGTCGGCGCCTCGCCGAAGCGGAAGGAGGACGGCCGCTTCGTCGCCGGGCACGGCCGCTACCTCGACGACGTCCGAGTGGCCGGCCTGCTCCACCTGGCCCTCGTGCGCAGCCCGCACGCCCACGCGCGCGTCCGCGGGATCGACGCGACGGCCGCGCGCGCCACCGTGGGCGTGCTCGCGGTGCTCACCCTCGACGACCTGCCGGAGCTGGCCGCCGCCACCGTGCCCCCGCTGGTGCCGGAGCCCAAGGGCCGGGCCTACGTCCACCCGGTCCTGGCCGGCGCGCGGGTGCGCCACGTGGGCGAGGCGGTCGCGGTCGTGGTCGCCGTCGATCCGTACGTGGCCGCCGACGGCGTCGAGCGCGT
>DATFAJ010000660.1:0-3678 GCA_035254745.1 Candidatus Methylomirabilota bacterium
CGTCACCGTCGAGCACGTGCTCGAGGACATCGAATCGCTCAACCGTCGGGCGCGGACGGGAGAGCTCGAGGTCACCGCGATCTCCGCGGCCACCTACACCCTGGTCCACCCGACCTACCGGATGATGGATCCCGGGGCGTCCATGGGGAAGGGCTACGGGCCCATCCTCGTGGCGCGCGAGCCGATCGAGCGCGCGAAGCTCGAGGAGAAGGTGGTCGCGATCCCGGGAAGCCATACCACCGCCGCGCTCCTGCTCCGCCTCTACGTGGGCGATCCGCCCACCATCGAGGTGGCCTTCGACAAGATCCCCAAGGTCGTGCTGGAGGGACAGGCCGACCTCGGCCTTCTCATCCACGAAGGACAGATCACGCATCAGCGCATGGGGCTCGTGAAAGTGCTCGACCTGGGCGAGGAGTGGCAGAAGGAGTCCGGCCTGCCCCTGCCGCTCGGCATCAACGTGATGCGCCGAGACCTGGGGGAGGAGACCCACCGGAAGCTCTCCCAGGGCCTCCGGGACTCGATGGACTACGCCTTCGCCCACGTCGACGAGGCCCTCGACTACGCCATGCGCTACGGCCGCGACATCGACAAGGAGACGTGCCGCCGCTTCGTCCTGATGTACGTGAACGACTACACCATGCGTCTCGGTGACGACGGTCGCGCCGCGCTCCGGCGGCTCTACGAGATGGCCCATGCGAAGAAGCTGATCCAGGCGGTTCCGCCCGTCGATCCGATCTGATCGACCGCCCCCGCGAGACGCTCGTACAGGTCTTCCAGGCGGGCGACCTGAGTGCGGACGTTGTAGTGCTTCTCGATGTGGGCCCGGGCCGCGGCGCCCATCGCCGCCCAGGCGGAAATCGGGGCGGCGATCAGGCGCTCCAGGCTCGCGGCCAGCGCCTTCACGTCCCGCTCCGGGCTCAGGTGGCCCGTTTTCCCGTCGACCACGACCTCCGGGATGTCGCAGTGACGGGTCGAGACGACGGGCATCCCGGTCGCCTGGGCCTCGATGAGGGTGACCGGAGCGCCCCCCTCGGTGTCCCCGTCGCGACTGGTGCAGCTCGGGCTGAGGAAGACGTGGTGGTCCAGCAGCGCGCGCCGGAACACGGGGTACGGCTGGAAGCCGACCCACCGGACCACGCCCTCGAGGCGGCCGACGAGGTCGAGGATCGTGCGCTTCTCCTCCTCGTCCGCCGCGGTCCCCATGCTGTCCCCGACGAGGGTGACCTGTAGCCGCCGGTGGTGCGGCCGGAGCTGCTCGACGGCGCGGAGGGCGTCGGGAATCCCCTTCTTCTCGCGGAACGTCGCCGCGACCAGCACCCGGACCACGCCGGACGCCTCCGGGCGCCGCGCGACGAAGGGCAGCTCGTCCAGGTCGACACCCAGGTGCTGGACCGCGATCCGCTCCCGCGAACATCCGAGCTCGGTGAGCGTCCGCCGCATCGCTTCGCCCTCGGCGAGGAAGAGCTCGCCGTGGGCGAAGAGCTCATCGTAGCGGGAGCGCCACAGCCGGTTGCGCGGCAGCCGCGAGGCGTCCGCTCCGTAGAAGGACGTGGCCATCGGTAGCCCCAGCCGTCGCTTGGCCTCGAGCATCCACCAGCCCACGTAGCCGAAGTGGCTGTGGATCACCCGGGCCCTGCGCCGCTTCAGGACCGACTCGAAGAACGACTCGCGGCCCCCGGCCACCCGCCCGCGCTTGAGCCGGAAGAACGCCTGCCGCAGCGGGTGGATCTCGTTGTAGGCGTATACCTCTCGGAGCGGGAAGACGTCGCGGTTCTCGGTCCGGTCGGTCAGCACGATGGCCTCGTGCCGGCGCAGGTGGACGAGCTGCGAGTAGATCCAGCTCCCGGTCGCGAAGAGGTAGGGCGTGCAGGAGTGGGCCACGACCGGTAGCGCGGAATCGGGCGCTGCAGCGGCGTGGCGGGTCACCGGCGCCCCGCCCCACTCCGGCCGGTGACCACCTGGCGCACCGCCGCGACGACGTCCTCCACGTCCCGGTCGCTGAGCTTCGGAGAGAGCGGCAGCGACAGGGTGCGGTCGCCGATGTGCTCCGCGTTCGGGAAATCGCCGGGCTCGTGCCCGAAGGTCTCCCGGTAGTACGGGTGCAGGTGGAGCGCGGTGTAGTGCACCCCGGTGCCGATGTGGAGCCGCACGAGCTCGTCGAGCACGCGGTCGCGGCTCATGACCGTCCGCTCCGGGTCCACCAGGATCGTGTAGAGGTGGCGGCCGTGCACGGTATTGGGCTCGACCGGAGCGGGGCGCTCGACCGGCAGCGACGCGAACGCCTCGTCGTAGCGGGCCCAGATCTCCTCGCGCCGGACCGCGTTCGCCTGGAGGCGGCCGAGCTGGTGGATGCCGAGGGCCGCCTGCAGATCGGTCATGTTGTACTTGAAGCCGGGCACCATCACCTGGTAGTGCTTGTACCCCTCGTCGGAGAACCGCTTCCAGGCGTCCCGGCTCATCCCGTGCAGCGCGTACATCTTGATCCGGGCCGCGAGCTCCGGATCGGAGGTCGTCACCATCCCGCCCTCGGCGGTCACCAGGTTCTTCGTCACGTAGAAGCTGAAGCAGGTGAGGTCCCCGATGGTGCCGATCTTCCGTCCGTGGTACGCGCTCTCGATGGCGTGGGCCGCGTCCTCGATGAGCAGCAGCCCGTGGCGGCGGGCGAGGGCCTCGAGCCGGTCCATGCGGCACGGACGTCCCGCGTAGTGCACCGGCACGATGGCGCGCGTCCGGGGCGTGATCGCGGCCTCCACGCGGTCCGGATCGAGGTTGCCGGTGTCGCGCTCGACGTCGGCGAAGACCGGGCGGGCGCCGGTGTGAACGACCGCGTTGGCGGTGGCGCAGAAGGTCATCGGGCTCGTGATGACCTCGTCGCCCCGCTTCACCCCCGAGACCACCATCGAGAGGTGCAGCGCCGCGGTGCACGAGTTGACCGCGACCGCGTGCCCGCAGCCGATGTACCGCTTGAACATCTCCTCGAACCGGGCCACCCGCGGGCCGGTCCCGATCCAGCCGGAGCGGAGGGTGTCCACCACCTCCGCGATCTCGGGCTCCTCGATCGGCGGCCGTCCGAAGACGAGAAAGTCGTCACGCATCGAGGGGGCTCAATACGTCTTCACGATGTCGTAGTCGGTGGTGCGCTGCACGGGGGTGAAGCCCGCGTCGCGGATCAGCGTCACGATCTCGTCGACCGAGGTCTTGTTCACGAAATCGGCCGCCGCGTGGACGTTCTCCTCGAAGAGGGTGCCGCCGAAGTCGTCGGCGCCCCAGGACAGCGCAACCTGTCCGGCCCGCTTGCCTTCCGAGAACCACGAGGCCTGGACGTGGGGGATGTTGTCCAGGTACAGGCGCGACACCGCGAGCATCCGCAGGTAGGCGTTCGGGCCGGTGTAGTGCTTGATCCACTTCTCGAGCCGCGTGTTGCCGGGCTTGAACGACCACGGCACGAAGGCGGTGAAGCCTCCGTGCTCGTCCTGCAGGTCGCGGATGGCGTCCAGGTGGTCGAGGATGTCCTCGGGCTGCTCCACGTGGCCATACATCATGGTCGCGGTGGACTTGAAGCCCTGCCGGTGCGCCTCGCGGTGGACGTCGAGCCACGCGCTCGGGCCGCCCTTCTTGGGCTCGATGCGACGGCGCACCCGCTCGGACAGCACCTCGGCCCCGCCCCCCGGGATGCTC
>DATFAJ010000661.1:0-6582 GCA_035254745.1 Candidatus Methylomirabilota bacterium
GCCTCGCATCTGACCCCCTCTCGACGCCGGGCAGGCTGACTCCATGTCAAAGTATCTGTTGAGGCGCGTGCTGATCATGATTCCCGTGCTCGCGGGGATCAGCCTGGTGCTGTTCACGGTGCTGGCCCTCGCCCCGGGCGACCCGTTCGAGGAGCTCGCGACCAACCCCAACGTGCCGCCCGAGGTCCGCGCCAACCTCCGTCATCAGTTCGGCCTCGACGACCCGATCCCGATCCGCTACGCGCGCTGGTTCACCTCGATGCTGAAGGGCGACTGGGGCTTCTCGTTCGTGAGCCGCATCAACGTGGGCACCCTGATCCTGCAGCGGCTGCCCACCACCCTCTGGGTGCTCGGGCTGGCCCAGGTGCTGGGTCTGCTGGTGGCCCTGCCGATCGGGATCTACGCGGCGATGCGACCGTACTCGTTCTTCGACCAGGTCTCGACCACGCTGGCGTTCGTGGGCTTCTCGCTGCCGACCTTCTTCACCGGCATCCTGTTCATCCTGTTCTTCAGCATCTACCTGGACTGGCTGCCCTTCATCTACCGGGCCGATATCGGCGCCACCGGCTGGCGCTGGTACTGGGAGAACGCGCGCCAGGCGGCCATGCCGGTGGCGGTGCTCGGGCTCGCCCAGGGCGCCTCGATGACCCGCTTCGTGCGCTCCGCGATGCTGGAGGTCATCCGGCTCGACTACATCAACACCGCGCGGGCCAAGGGCCTCTCCGAGAAGATCACGATCCTCAAGCACGCGGTGCGGAACGCCCTCATCCCGGTGGTCACCCTGGTGGCGCTCCAGATCCCGGGCATCTTCACCGGCGCGGTGATCACCGAGCAGATCTTCCGGGTGCCCGGCATCGGCTCGCTCCTCATCACCTCGATCCTCGCCAACGACACGCCGGTGATCATGGCGATCACCTTCGTGTTCTCGTGCCTGGTGGTGCTCTTCAACCTGGTGGCGGATCTGCTCTACGGCTGGCTCGATCCGCGGATCTCCCTCCGCTAGCCATGACCCCGCCCAACGGCGTCGTCTCCGAGGCGGTCTCTCCCGCGGTGACGCGGGCCCGCTCGCGCGGGGTGGAGTCGCTGTGGAGCGAGGCGTGGCGGCGATTCCGCAAGCACCACCTGGCCACCTTCGGGGCCGCGGTCCTGGTGGTGATGGTGATCGCGGTGGTGGCCGGCCCGTTCGTGTACCGGGTCCCGATCGACGAGATCGACTTCAAGGCGAAGCTCAAGGGACCGTCGTGGGCCCACCCGCTCGGCACCGACGACCTGGGACAGGATCTCCTGGCCCGCATGCTCTACGGTGGGCGCATCTCCCTCGCGGTGGGCGTGGCGGCCATGCTGATCGCGATCACCGCCGGCACTGTGATCGGGGCGACGTCCGGTCACCTGGGGGGCGCGCCCGACCACGCCCTGATGCGCCTCACCGATCTCTTCCTCTCTCTGCCCCAGCTGCCGCTGCTCTTGCTGCTGGTCTACCTCTTCCGCGACGCGCTCAAGAAGGTGCTCGGTCCGGAGATGGGCGTGTTCGTGCTGGTGGTGATCGTGATCGGCGGGCTGCGCTGGATGCCGGTGGCGCGCCTGGTGCGCGCCCAGTTCCTGTCGCTCCGCGAGAAGGAGTTCGTGGAGGCCGCGCGCGGCCTGGGCGCCGCGCCGCTCCGCCAGGTGCTCCGCCACATCCTGCCCAACGCGGTCGGCCCGGTCATCGTGGCCGGCACCATCGACGTGGCCGCCGCCATCATCGCGGAGTCGTCGCTGTCCTTCCTGGGCCTGGGGTTCCCGCCCGACATCCCGACCTGGGGTCGCATCCTCTTCGACGCCAAGGACAACCTCGACTTCGCCCCCCACTGGGCCATCTTCCCGGGCACCGCGATCTTCCTCACCGTGCTCAGCATCAACTACATCGGCGACGGCCTCCGGGACGCCCTCGACCCCCGCAAGGTCCTCTCGTAGCCCACGGGTGGCGCCCCGCCCCATTCTCGTCTCGCTCGCCCTGCTCGGCGTCCTCGCGGGAGCGGCGACCGCGGGTGACCGGCTGACCGATCCGACCCGGGCCTTCGTCGAGGGATACGACCCCTCGGGGAACGACTTCTTCGCGAACGTGCCGGAGCGCACCGTCCTGCTCCGCATCCGCGCCGACTTCGACAACGACGGCATCGACGATCTCGCCCTTTCGGAGAGCTCGACGTGGGGCAACGCGGGCGGCCAGTGGCTGCTCTTCCGCGGCCAGCCGGATCGGAGCTTCGTCTACTGGGAGACCCTCTTCTTCAGCTCCGGCGCCGCCGCGCTCCGCCCGACCACGCCCGGGGCCGGCGAGCTCGTCCTCTACGTGCGGTCCAGCGCCACCCGCGGCACCGCGCTGACCTACCGGATCACCGCCGCCGCCATCGAGCGCGTCGTCCAGGAGGGGCTGGATCTCGAGCGGCCATCGGATCGCGCTCGCTACGAGCGACTCCTCGGAAGCGGGCGCGCCCTGCCGGTCGAGTACTGCAAGCTCCTCGAGTACCGACGCGCCGCCGGCGACTGCTGGATGCCCGGGCTCGGCCTCCGCTGATGACACGACCCCCGGGCGCGCGTCAGGCGACGCCGGCCGGACCCCGGCGCAGCACCCGCCCCGGCAGCGCACCCGAGTGGCGGCCCGCATCCACGACCACCACGCCGTTGACGATCGTGGCCGAGATGCCGAGCGGATACTGGTGCGGCTCCTCGAAGGTGGCCCGGTCGATGATCGTCGCGGGGTCGAACACGGTGACGTCGGCCCGGTAGCCTTCGCGCAGGAGCCCGCGATCGGCCAGCCCGAGCGCGGCGGCGGGACCGCCGGTCATCTTGAACACCGCGGTCGCGAGCGACATCAGGCCGAGGTCGCGGGCGTAGTGGCCGATCACGCGCGGAAACGTCCCGTAGAAGCGCGGGTGCGGCCGGCCCTGCCCGACCACGCTGTCCCGCGCCACCGCCCGGCCGTCCGAGCCGACGAAGGCCGCGGGCGATCGGAGCAGCGCCCGCACGTCCGCCTCGTCGATGGAGAACACCGCGACGAAGGTCGCGCCCTCGTCGGCGGCGAGGAGGTCGCACACCAGGTCGATGGGGGCGACCCCCGCGGCCCTCGCCAGCTCGCCGAGGGTCCGTCCCGCGTCCCGCGACCGGGTCCGCGAGGTGCTGATGCTGACCGCGTCCCACGAGGGCACCCGTCCGAAGCTGGTGAGACCGCGCCCCTCGATCTCACCCGCGATGCGCCGGCGGATCTCCGGCTCGCGAAGCCGTCCGAGCATGGACCCGAGCCCGCCTTCCTGCACCCACAGGGGGAGCAGGTTGCGGAGCGGGTTGGCCGCGAAGGTGTAGGGGTAGACGTCGCAGTCGACCCGCACGCCCCGCGCCCGCGCCGCCTCGATCTCATCGATCAGGCGGCCGGCCCGCCCCCAGTTGTCGGTGCCCGACAGCTTGAGGTGGACGAGCTGGACGTGGACCTGCGCCGCCTCGGCCGTCGCGATCGCCTCGCGGACCGCGTCGAAGACCCCGCCCGCCTCGTCGCGAACGTGGGTGGCGTACGTGCCGCCGTGGCGCCTGACGATCCCGAGCAGCCCGATCAGCTCCTCCGGCCGGGCGAAGGATCCGGGCGCGGTGAAGAGCCCCGACGACAGCCCCGTGGCGCCCGCCGCGAGCCCCTCCTCGAGGAGCCGGCCCATCGCGGCCAGCTCGTCCCCGGTCGGGGCCCGGTCCTCCATCCCGACCGTCATCAGGCGCAGCGTGTTGTGTCCGACCTGCATGATCGTGTTCACCGCGGTCGGCGGAAACCGATCCAGGTAGCCGGCGAAGGTCGTCTCCTCGATCTCGATCCAGGGAGCGAAGCCGGCGAGGTACTCCTGCAGCAGCCGCGCGCGGCCCGGCAGTGCCGGCGCCACCGACAGCCCGCAGTGACCGATCACCTCGGTGGTCACGCCCTGGAACACCTTGCTCTCGGCCCTCGGCGCGTAGGGCAGCGTGAAGTCGGAGTGCGTCTTGATGTCGATGAACCCGGGCGCCACCACCAGGCCGCGCGCGTCGATCGTGCGACGCGCCGTCCCGGAGTAGCGGGCCGAGATCGAGGCGATCCGGCCGTCCCGGATCGCCACGTCGCGGCGGACCGCGTCGGAGCCGCTCCCGTCCAGCACCTCGCCGCCGCGAATGACCAGATCGTCCAAGTCGGGCTCCCGTCCCAGGCGTGCACTGCATCGGAGGCCGGTGGAGAGTACCACGGGCCCCGAAATACCGTCGGGCCTCCCGGCATCTGTGCTAGTTAGGTAGCAATCCGCACCGCCGAGGAGACCCTTCGTGACCGACCGCGACCTCTGTTTCGTGCCCGCCACCACGCTGCAGCGCCTCTACCGCTCGCGCAAGGCGTCTCCCCTCGAGGTCATGCAGGCGGTCCTCGCCCGCATCGACGCGGTCAACCCGCGGGTGAACGCCTACGTCACGGTGGCCCGCGACCAGGCCCTCGCCGCCGCGAAGAAGGCGACCGCCGCCCTTGGCCGCAAGGGGGCCCGCCTGGGGCCGCTCCACGGCGTCCCGGTCTCGATCAAGGACCTGACCCCGACCAAGGGCATCCGCACCACCTGGGGCTCCAAGATCTTCGAGCACCACGTCCCGGACGAGGACGCCCTCTACGTGACGCGGCTCAAGGAGGCCGGCGCGATCGTGGTCGGCAAGACCAACACTCCGGAGTTCGGCGCCGGCGGCAACACCTTCAACGCGGTGTTCGGTGCCACCCGCAACCCGTGGAACACCGCGCTCACCTGCGGGGGCTCGAGCGGCGGCGCCGCGGTGGCCCTCGCCACCGGCATGGGCCCGCTCGCCCAGGGCTCGGACCTGGGCGGATCGCTGCGCACCCCCGCCGCCTTCTGCGGCGTGGTCGGCTTCCGGACCTCGCCGGGGCTGATCCCGGTCTACCCGGCCGACCTCGGCTGGGACTCGCTGAGCGTGACCGGACCCATGGCCCGCACGGTCGGCGACGTGGCCCTGATGCTCTCGGTGATGGCGGGGCCGGACGACCGCGCGCCGCTCTCCTACGACGTCGACACCCGGCGCTTCCCGGCCGCGGTCAAGCGGCCCTCGGTGAAGGGCTGGCGCGCCGCGTGGACGCCCGACCTGAACGGCCTGATCCCGGTGGACCACGAGGTCGCCGCGGTGGCCGAGCGCGCCACCGGCGTGTTCCGCGCGCTGGGCGTCCGGGTCGAGCGCGCGTGCCCCGACTTCGGCGAGGTCAACGACATCGTGCTGGCCACGCGCGGGCTCAGCATGGTCGCGCGGCACGCCGAGAAGCTCGCGCGGTGGGAGCCGGTCATGCAGCGGGGCCTGGTGTGGAACATCAAGCAGGGCCTCTCGCTGACCCCCGAGCAGATCGGCCGGGGCGAGACCCTGCGCACCCGCCTCTGGCATCGCGTGCGCGCGTTCATGGAGACGCGCGAGCTGCTGATCCTGCCCACGGTGGCGGTCCCGCCGTTTCCGGTCGAGCAGCCCTACCCGACCGAGATCAACGGCAAGGCCCTCGACAACTACACCCAGTGGTTCTTCCTCACCTACGGCATCACGGTGACCGGCCTGCCCGTCATCTCGGTCCCCTGCGGCTTCACAAGGAGCGGGCTGCCGGTGGGCCTGCAGATCGTGGGCCGGCGGCATCAGGAGGCCGCGGTGCTGCGGGCCGCCGCCGCGTTCGAGGCCGCTCAGCCCTGGGCGGGCGCCGTCCCGCCGGTGGTGACGGGCGCCTGAGCGCTCACTGGATGCCGATACCGACCGCGAAGACATTCATGATGAACGACAGGTCGCGGTTGGCGGCGAGCGCCTTGGCCAGCTTCGCCTCCTCGTAGCGCTCCTCCCGACCGTCCGCGTCCCACGCCTGGGTGACGACCTGTCGCGCCCGCACGTCGATCTGGGCGCGCTTGCGTCCCCGCTCGTCGCGCAGGGTCAGGGTGCCGTTGTCGGGCCGCGTCTCGCCGATCGCGCTGATCTCTCCGTTGTCGTACCACGCCCGGATCGGGCCGCGCGGGGTGCCGTCCACGAAGGCGATCTCGAAGCTCCGCCGGCCGCTCGGATAGAAGGCCACCATCGGGCCGTGCCGGATCGGCCCGCCCGGCTCGGAGCGCTCGCACCACTGCATCTTCCCGCCCGCGTTCTCGGACCCGCCGAGCGTGGTACCGGGCGGGCACGTGATCTGGGCCGCGGCGGAGCCGACGCCCGCGAGCAGCAGGACGGCAACCGACAGGCAAGTGGCGACGCGGCGACGCGAGGCCATCCGATCAGCGGGCGAGTCGGCGGAGCGGCGGCCCGGTGAGGCGCGTGAGGATCCACTGCCGCTTGAGCTGGGCCCCCAGGCGACGGTAGAAGCCGATCGCGGGGCGGTTCCAGTCGAGCACCGCCCACTCCATGCGCCCGCACCCGCGCCGGACCGCGATGCGGGCCAGGGCGCGGAGCAGCGCCTTCCCGGCCCCGGCTCCGCGCTCCTCGGGCAGCACGAAGAGATCCTCGAGGTACAGGCTCGGACGGGCCAGGAACGTGGAGTAGGTGAAGAAGTAGAGCGCGAAGCCCACCGGGCGGCCGCCGCGCCGGCAG
>DATFAJ010000662.1:0-5734 GCA_035254745.1 Candidatus Methylomirabilota bacterium
GGTCGAGTTCGGCGACGGCTGGATGCCGATCCTCCGGCCGCACACCAACCCGGTGGAGAAGATCCCGGCCCTGCACGAGCGCCTGAAAAAGGCCGGCCGAGACCCGAAGAGCGCGCCGGTGTCGATCTTCTTCGCGCCGCCCAAGCGCGAGGCGCTCGACGGGCTCGCGGCGGCCGGGGTGTCGCGCGCGATCTTCGGCCTCGCCCCCGAGCCGCGCGACAAGATCCTGCCGCGCCTCGACGCCCTGGCCGCGCTCATGCGTTGACGCAGAACATCTACGACGACCAGGCGTTCTTCGAGGCGTACTCCCGGCTCCCCCGCTCGATCCACGGCCTCGACGGCGCGCCGGAGTGGCCCGCGCTCCGCGCCCTCCTCCCCGGGCTCGAGGGCCGCCGCGTGCTGGACCTGGGATGCGGCTTCGGATGGTTCTGCCGCTGGGCGCGCGAGCGGGGCGCGGCCGCCGTGCTCGGCGTCGACGTGTCCGAGCGGATGCTCGCCCGCGCGAGGGCGGAGAGCCGCGACCCCGCGATCACGTACGTCCGGGCCGACCTCGAGCGGCTCGACGTCGCCGCCGGCGCCTTCGATCTCGTGTACAGCGCGCTGGCCTTCCACTACGTGGGGGACCTGGCCGGGCTCCTGGCCCGCGTCCGCGCGGCCCTGACGCCGGGCGGGGCGCTGGTCTTCTCGGTCGAGCACCCGATCTACACCGCGCCCGCGAGCCCCGGCTGGTCGGTCGACGCGGCGGGGCGCAGCGCGTGGCCGGTCGCCGGCTACCTCGACGAGGGGCCGCGCTCCACCGACTGGCTCGCGCAGGGCGTGATCAAGCAGCACCGCACGATCGCGACCTACGTCAACCTGCTGATCGGCGAAGGGCTCGCCGTCGCGCACCTCGACGAGTGGGGACCGAGCGAGGACGAGATCGCGTCGCACCCCGAGTGGGCCAACGAGCGGCAGCGCCCGCCCTTCCTCCTCGTGGCGTGCCGCCGGGGAAGCGGCTAGGGCGCGAGCGGCCCGTTCGGCGTCACCAGGATCTTGCCGTGCCGCTGGCCCCGCTCGGCGTGGGCCACCGCGGCGCGGATCTCCTCGATCGGATAGACGCGCTCGACCGGCGCGGTGAGCAGCCCCGCGCGCACCTGCGCGGCCAGCTCCGCGTAGATCTCGCGGACCTGCGCGCGCGAGCGCGGGGCCAGGGCGCGGCCCAGGATGAAGCCGACCAGGCTCTGCCCGTCCCCGATCAGCTTGCTCCGCGGCATGACCGGGTCCTCCCCGCTCATCGAGCCGTAGTTGCAGATCACGCCGCCCTCGCCCGCGCACGCCGAGATGCGGGCGGTGGCCTGGCCGGACACCGCGTCGAGGCCCAGGCGGATCGCGGCGCCGCCGGTCGCGGCCCGCACCCGCTCGGCCAGGTCGGGGCCGTCGACCACGCACACATCCGCGCCGAGCGGCCGGAGGTCGGCGAACAGCGCCTCGCGCCGCACCACGTTGACGGTGCGGACGCCGCGCGCGTGGCCGAGCCGGATCACGAAGCGGCCCACCGCGGAGTTGGCCACGTTCTGGATGATCCAGTCGCCCGGCCGCAGCTCGACCACATCGGTGAGCAGCAGGAGCGCGGTGGGCGGGTTGATGCGGAGCATGGCGGCCTGGAGCAGGTCGAGGCCCGGCGGCACCGGGATCACGTCGTCGCCCGCCACGCGCCGGCGCTGGGTCCAGTTCTCGCGCTGCAGGTTGATGACCAGGTCGCCCGGCCTGACGTGGGCGACCCCGGCGCCCACCGCGGTGACGCGCCCGACGCACTCGGCCCCGATGCCGGCCGGCAAGGTCGGGCGCAGGCGGTAGGTCCCGCGGCACATCGAGAGGTCGGCCGGGTTGATGGGGAAGGCGAGCACGTCGAAGACCACCTCGCCCGCGGCCGGCGCGCCCGGGTCCGGGACCTCCACGCAGCGCACCGCATCCTCGGGGACGCCGTATCGCTCGAGCAGAACCTGCTTCATGCGGGCCTCAGATCAGGAAGGCGAGGTTGGGGAGCGGCTCGGCCGCGTTCACGAGCACGACCGTCTTGCGGCTCATCCGGAGCTGGCCCTCGACGCGGCGGAGCCGGTGGGTCGCGCGGCCCGCCCACCAGTGCAGCTCGCGCTTCGCCTGCACCGCCAGCTCGGCCAGGATGAAGTTCGACCCCGCGGTCAGCTCGCCGTCCGGGGCCGGCTCGATCTCGATGTTCGAGATGAGCCGCCGCATGAGCGACGCCGGCTCCTGGCTGTACCGGACGCCGGTCTGGAGCAGCTTCACCCGGGTCTCGATGCGCGCCCGGTTGTCGTAGATGTGCGAGAGGTGCCGCTCCGGGTCCGCGCCCGGATCGGTGGTGGCGGGCACCCAGTACACGCCGTCGTCCGTCCACAGCCCGAGCCACTCGGCGTAGCGGGCCTCGTCGGCCAGGCGGGCTTCCCGGTAGAGGAAGTCGGCGACCGCGCGGTGGTCGGCGTCGCTCGTGCTCACGCCTCGGACATCACGGCGCGGAGGTGATGGAAGAAGCCGCGGTTGGTGGTCTCGTCGGTGACGTGGGAGACGATCCGGCCGTCGTCGTCGACGATCTCGCGGTTGAGCCCGCGGCCCAGGAGGAGCCAGGGGCTGGTGCGCGCGTGCAGGCCCTGCTGGTTGCGCCCGGCGATGATCAGGTCGTCCGGCATCAGGAACGACGCGGGGCCCATGCCGGCCTCGGCCATGCGGAGCAGCCGGCCGTTCCACTCCGGCACGCCCTTCCAGAACATCGGGGTGTGCCAGTGCACGCACTCCTCCACCGAGACCGGCTGGACGATCGCGATGTTGGTCTCGCCGAGGAAGAGGTTGGGGAAGATCAGGGCGTGCGCGGGGCCTTCGCGGAAGCGGCGCCGGGCGACCTCCGGTCCGTCGCGCCGCTCGATCGCGGCCACGAACCGCTCCACCGCGGCGCCGGAGGCGCTGCCGAGCCACTCGAAGAGGCCCTCGTAGCCGGGCGACCAGTCGATCTCGATGTGGCCGCGGCCCCAGTCGCGCACCACCGCCTTGATCGAGCGCTCGTCGCCGACGACGCGTCGGTACTGAGACTGGATCGTCCGGAAGAGCGCCATGTGCACGAAGCCCAGGTGGTAGCCGTCGCTGTCGTTCTCGGGCAGCATCTTCCAGTTGGCCGCGCAGCGGTGCCGGACCCAGCCCGCGGTCAGCTCGATCTCGCCCACCGGCGAGAGGTCGCAGGAGCGATCGATCAGCCGCGTGGCCGGCCCCAGGTGCTCGAGGAGCGGGATGCCGTCCGACGCCAGGCTCGCGAAGACGAAGCCGCGGTACTCGGAGACCCGCGGCGCGCGCGGGAGGCCGTTGGCGCCTTTGTCGAAGTCGGCGTAGCCGCCGGGATATGGCACCCCGAGCAGCTCGCCCCGCAGGTCGTAGGTCCAGCCGTGGTACGGGCAGGTGAGGGTGCGGGCGTGGCCGCGATCGGCGGGGCAGACCATGGTGCCGCGGTGCCGGCAGCGGTTGACCAGGACCGAGATCTGGCCGTCGCCGGCCCGCACCATGATGACCGGCTCGGTGCCGACGGTGCGCGTGACGTAGTCGCCGGGCCGAGGGATCTCGCTCGCGTGACCCACGAAGACCCAGCCGCGGTGGAAGACGCGCTCCATCTCGTCGTCGAACACGCGTGGGTCGGTGTAGAGCGAGGCGTGGATGCGATCGTCCTGCACCAGGTGCTTGTAGTCGATCATGGCCTACTCGTAGGACTCGGGGGCGTGACGGAGGCCCTGGCTCTGGGGCTGGTCGTGGTTGATCCAGAGCTGGGCCCGCCGCTCCGCGAGCACCGCCGCGATCCGATCCATGGAGGCGAGCGTCTGCTCGCGGCTCGCGTTCATCGACGGGACCCGGCGCTGCTCCCAGTTGTCCCGGAAGTGGACCGCGTCGCCCGACAGCACCACCGCGCCGGTCCGGGGCAGCAGCACCAGCAGCGACTGATGGCCCGGCGTGTGGCCGGGCGTGGAGAGGATCACCACGCTGCCGTCGCCCCACACGTCGCGGTCGCCCGCGAGCTTCTCGATCTTCTGGCCCGGCGCGAAGGCGGGCTTGACCGGCTGGGCCATCGCCCACTCGTACTCTGCGCCCTGGATGAGGATGGTGGCAGCGGGGAAGAGGGCCAGGTTGCCCACGTGGTCGCCGTGGGTGTGCGACAGCGCCACGAAGGTGACGTCGCCCGGCTTGACCCCGATCGCGTCGAGCTGGGCGGTGAGGGTCCGGGCCCGGCGGAAGGTGATGGCCCCGTTGGCCACCACCATGCCGTCCGGCATCGCGGCGACCGCGTCCGGGATGCCGGTGTCCCACAGGAGCCAGCCGCGGGCGTGGCGGATCAGGTAGCAGTTGTCGGAGAACTCGATGGCCTGGCCCTCGTTGACCCCGGGCGACCAGCGGGACTGATCGCGCCCGATGTTCTGACCGCAGTCGAGCACGTAGAGCCGCTCGATGCCGGAGTCGGCGGCGCGCCCCGCGGGGGTGATCGCGAGGAGGGCCAGGACCGTCACGGTGATCAGCCGGATCGCGCGATTCATCGAGACCTCCCGGCCTGGACCGGCGCGAGCATCGGCTCCGCCGGATCGCCGGACACCGTGGTCCGCTGCATGAGCCGCCGGTGATTGGTGGTGTCGTAGGGCGTGGCGCGGTGGAGCACGCAGCGGTTGTCCCAGACGATCAGGTCGCCCGCCTGCCACTCGTGCCGGTAGACGAACCGGGCCTGCGTCACGTGGTCGAGCAGGGCTCGCAGGAGCGCGCGGCCCTCCTCGATCGGCAGCCCCTCCACGTGGGAGGCGTGCGCGCCCAGGAAGAGCGCGCGCCGCCCGTTCACCGGGTTGACCCGCACGAGGGGATGGCGCACCGGCGGGTACACCGCGCGCTCCTCCGGGGTGAAGAAGCCCGGCCGCACCTGGTCGCGCGACCACGAGAAGTCGTGCACCGCGACCGCACCCTCGGCGCGGCGCCGGAGCGGCTCCGGCAGCGAGGGATAGGCGGCGCGCGCGCTCGCGAACTCGGTGGCCCCGCCGGCCGGCGGCACGATGCGGCCGGAGAGCAGCGAGCAGAGCGAAGGGACGGCCTTGAACGAGCTGTCGCTGTGCCAGAGCATGTTGGCGAGCTGGTAGACCATCCGGCGGTCGTCGGGCGGGATGACCTCCCCCGTCTTGATGTCGAGGTTGGACTGGCGCGCGAAGGGCGTGCCCGCGGCCGGGTTCATGCTGCGGGTGACCTCGAGATCGCCGAAGCGGCGACTGAACGCGATCTGGGCCTCGTCGTCGAGCGGCTGACCGCGGAACAGCAGCACCGAGTGCTCCTCGAAGGCGGCGCGGATCGCGGACCACGTCGCCTCGTCGAGGGGCCGGCCGATCTCGGCCCCGTCGATGCGGGCGGCGAAGCACGGGGTGAGCCGGGTCACCGTGATCGTCATGGTCAGCTCCCTCGGGAGAATCCCTTGAACACTGCCTTGAGGTCGCGGGTGGGCACGGTATCGCGCATCCAGGTGAACCCGCCCCGCTCGGCCATCTCCCGCGCGCCTCGGAGGAAGCCGGCGAGGGCCAGGCGAGAGAGCGCGCCGCCCACGCTGATGCGCTTCACGCCGGCCTCCGCGAGCTGCGCCGCGGTGAGGTCGGGGTCGGCCGCGCTCATCACCACGTTGACCGGCTTGCCGACCGCGGAGACCACCGCCCGGATGGCGGGCAGATCGCGGACGCCG
>DATFAJ010000663.1:0-2094 GCA_035254745.1 Candidatus Methylomirabilota bacterium
ATGCCCGCCTTCGCCGGGCGGGGCTGAGGGGCGGGGGCCCCCCCGGGGGTATACCCCCACCGGGTAGTCTCTCCCTCGTGGAGACCCCCTAGGGATTGTATTTTCCCCTTTTCTCTCCCTCGGAGTTTGTCCATAATACCCCTGGCCGTTTCGGGGGGCGCCGGGCAGGACCCCCAATTAACCCAACGAGGGAGGAATGACGGATGGCCAAGAAGAAGCTGGCGTTTGGCGGTTACGCGATCAACTTCAAGGGTTGCGACGACACGCTGGAGTCGGTCATGGGCTCCAAGCCCATCGGCCCCTCGGAGATGACGAAGAAGATCTGGGCCTACGTGAAGCGGAAGCGCCTGGCCAAGAAGTAGAACCCGCTCGCAGCGCGCGGACCGTCCTGACCCCGCCCGGCGCCCCAGGACGCTCCGCGGCTCGAGATCCGGCCGCGGGGGCTGCTAGAGCCCCAGCTTGCCGGAGATGGCGTCCAGCCGGTCCACCTCGTAGTCGGGCGTCATGTCCAGCTCCTCGGCGGGGGCGTTCGCGCGGTTGCACCAGCAGGTCGTGAAGCCGTAGGCGGCGGCCCCCGCCACGTCCCACCCGTTCGAGGACACGAACACGATCTCCCCCGGGGTCAGCCCGAGCGCGCGCGGGGCCAGCTCGTAGACCCGCGGTGACGGCTTGTAGACGCCGACCGCGTCCACCGAGAGCACGTGATCGAACGCGCCCGCGAGACCGCTCGATCGCACCGCGCTCTCCAGCATGTGCGGGGAGCCGTTCGAGAGGATGGCCCGCGGCATGCCTCGCAGCGCTCGCAGGGCGTCCGGGACCTCGGGGAACGGGCGCAGGGTCAGGTAGGCGCTCATGAGCGCCTCGATCTCGGCTTCCCCCGCGGCGACGCCGAGCCGCCGGAGCGCGAAGCGCAGGGCCTGACCGGTCACGAGCCAGAAGTCCTCGTAGCGCCCCATCAGCGAGCGCAGCCACGTGTACTCGAGCTGCTTCTGCCGCCACAGCAGGGACAGGGCCTGCGGGTCCGGGGTGATCGCGCGCGCGGCCTCCACCACCGAGTGGACGTCGAACAGCGTCCCGTACGCGTCGAAGACGAAGGCGCGGGGCGCGGCCATCTCAGCCGAGGCTCGCCACCGGGGCCGCCGCCCGCGAGCCACGCTGGCGGCGCGGGGGCGCCGGCCGCGTGGGCCGCCGGGGCGTCGCCGACGGCGGGGGCGCGGCCGCGAGGCCGGTCTCGTAGAAGCCGTACTGGAGAACCGCCTTCGCGTCGCGGAAGGAGAGGCTGCGGGTGTGCGAGCCCAGCACGATGAGGACGAACTGCTGGCCCGACTTCCAGGCCGAGATGGCGAGGTTGTAGCCGGCCTCGCGCGTGAAGCCGGTCTTGAGCGCCTGCACGCCCCCGGGGTCCCGGAAGAGCGGAATGTTCCGGCTGTAGACGCGCCCGCGATACACGAACGTGGCGCCGCCCAGGAGCGGGCGCGACGCCGGATAGTCCTCGAGGAGGCGGCCGATGAGCTTGGCCAGGTCCTCCGCGGTGGTGTGCTGGTTGGGGTCGGGCAGGCCGTGCGGGTTGGCGTAGTGGGTGTGGGTCAGCCCGAGCTCCTCGGCCTTGGCGTTCATCGCGGCCACGAAGGCTTCCTCGGTGCCGCCGAGGTGCTCGGCCACCGCGGCGGCCGCGTCGTTGGCGGAGGCGATGGCCACGCCCTCGAGCAGCGTGCGCAAGGGCACCGACTCGCCGGTCCGGAGGCCCATGCGATAGCGGGGCGTCAGGACCACGCGGTGGCTCACCACGACCGGCTCCTCCCACTGGGCCCGGCCCGCCTCGAGGGCCTCGCAGGCCAGGTAGAGCGTCATGAGCTTGACGAGGCTGGCCGGCGCGTGGGGCTCGGCGGAGTTCTTGGCGAAGACGACGCGGCCCTCCGTGTCGAGAAGGAGAACGGCCTCCGCGCTCAGCACGGGCGGCCGGTTGTTCTGACTGCTGGTCTGAGCTAGGGCCGGCGCTGCGATGAGCCAGAGGGCCACGCTGACGATGAGGGCCGGGAGGACGCGCACTGCCCCTATCTTACCCGTGGCCAGAATTAGCCGGGCAGAGAAAAT
>DATFAJ010000664.1:0-10803 GCA_035254745.1 Candidatus Methylomirabilota bacterium
GAGCGGTGCGCGCGATCCACGTGCCCGAGACCGGCATCGTGGACTACGTCCAGGTCGCCGGCAAGATGGCGGAGCTGATCCAGCAGCGTGGCGGGCGCATCCTGACCGGCGCCGGGGTGCGCGCTATCCGCCGCCAGGGGACCGGGCTGGTGCTCGAGACCGCGCAGGGCGCGGTCGAGACGCGGCACCTCGTCAACTGCGGGGGGCTACACTCCGACCGGGTGGCGGGGCTCACCGGGGTGACGCCCGAGGTGCGCATCATCCCGTTCCGCGGCGAGTACTACATGCTGAAGCCCGAGCGGCGCTCGATCGTGAGGGGCCTGATCTACCCGGTGCCCGACCCCGAGTTCCCGTTCCTCGGCGTGCACTTCACCCGCACCATCCACGGCGACGTGGAGGCGGGCCCGAACGCGGTGCTGGCCTTCGCGCGCGAGGGCTACTCCCTCGGCACGGTGCGGCCCGCCGAGCTCGCGGGCACCCTGGGCTACGCCGGTTTCTGGCACATGGCCCGGAAGTACTGGCGCGTCGGCGCCTACGAGATGTACCGCTCGGCCAGCAAGGCGGCCTTCGTGCGCTCCCTGCAGAAGCTGGTGCCGGACATCCGGATCGGCGACCTCGATCGAGGCGGGGCCGGGGTGCGGGCGCAGGCGGTGGCCCCCGACGGAAGCCTGGTGGACGACTTCAAGATCAGCGTGACGCCCGGCGCGGTGCACGTCGTGAACGCCCCGTCGCCCGCCGCGACGGCCTCGCTCGCGATCGGCCGGCACGTGGCCGGCGTGGCCGCCGAGACCTTTGGCCTGGGCAGCCCGGGCGCCGTCTGAGGCGGACTACTTCTTCCCCTGCCGATCCTCCACCTCGCGCAGCCGATCCTCCGCGGCCAGCAGCATCGTGGCCAGCTCGCGGATCAGCGCGAGGGCGAGTGCCGGATTCGCGCGCACCAGGTGATCGAGCCGGTTCGCCGGGATGACCATCAGCGTGACCGCGTCCGCGGCGATCGCGGTGGCGGAGCGAGGAGCGTTGCGGAAGAGCGCGATGTGCCCGAGCAGCTCCCCCTTCGTGAGGGTCCGCAGGAGGCGCTCCTCCCCGCCGATCTGCTTGCGGATATCCACCCGGCCCTGGTGGAGCATGAAGGCTTCGCCCTTGGCGTCGTCTCCCTCCCGGAATATGACCGTCCCCGGCTCGAACGTCCTCGTCGGCACTTCCCCGATCTGGCGGCTCATAAACTCCCGTCTTCGGTGTAGAATGTCCCGCAGTGGGCCTATGATACTGCGTCTGGCGCTGTTCGTGGCGGCGGTCATCGTGACCGCGAGCACGCTGCCCGGGCCGGTCTTCGCGCAGAAGGCCATCACCGTCCAGGAAGCCCTCCTCCGAGCCAAGCCCGCCGTCGTCCTGGTTGTGGCCGAGGTCTCCTCCGAGGTGTCCCTGGACTGCGGCGCCGGACCGGTCAAGGTCACCCCGCCCGTCTTCCGCGAGACCGGGACCGGCTGGTTCCTGGACGCCGACGGCTGGCTGATGACCAACGGCCACGTGGTCCAGCCCGCCTACGAGCCGCCCCGCTGGCTGGCGAACCAGCAGGCCCAGCGGGCGGTCACGACCGCCTGCCTGCCCCAGGTGCTGAAGAAGATGGGCCTCCAGCCGGGCGACCGGCCGGAGGCCGAGGACGCGGCCAAGCGCCGGCTGCTCGACACCGTGCTGCCCTCGGCCAAGGTCAACCTCAAGCCGGAGGTCTTCGTCGTCACCGCCAAGGGCCGGTTCAAGGCGGAGGTGAAGAAGTACAGCCCGCCGGTGAACGAGATGTCCGGCCGCGATCTGGCCCTGCTCAAGGTCCCGGGCGAGAACTACCCGGTGCTCTCGCTCGCCGACTCCAAGGGAGCCCAGATCGGCGACCCGGTGCATATCATCGGCTTCCCCGGGGTGGTGCTCTCGCACGAGCTCCTGAACCAGTCCTCCATGGTCGAGGCGTCGATCACCAACGGCGCGATCTCGGGGTTCAAGCAGGATCGGAACAACAACACCGTGATCCAGACGGATGCGTCCGCGGCGTGGGGCAACTCGGGAGGCCCGACGGTGGATGACCGCGGCAACGTGGTCGGGCTGCTGACGTTCGTGTCGCTCGCTCCGGGCCCCGAGGGCAGCATCGTGCAGGGCTTCAACTTCGTCATCCCGGCCGCCGCGGTGACCGATTTCGTGAAGGGCACCCCGGTGAAGGTGAACGGGGGTAGCAAGTTCAACGACGCCTGGTACGCGGGCCTGAAGGCCCTGTTCAACGACGACGGCCCCACTGCCCTCCGGTACTTCGAGGAGGCCGACCGGCTGCATCCGAACCTGCCCGACGCGCGGCGCATGCTGGCCGAGGCGCGCGAGGCGGTGAAGAACCCGAAGCCCAAGCCCTTCCCGTGGTTCTGGGTCGCGATCGGCGTCACGCTGGTGAGCGCGGGCGGCTTCGGCGGGCAGTGGCTGCACCGCTGGAACAAGAACCGCTACCGCGTGCATCCCTCCGAGGTGGTGCGGATGATGGAGGACGGCAAGGCGCCCATCCTGCTCGACGCGCGGCGGGCGGACTCGTACGAGCAGCTGCCGCTCACGATCCGGGGCTCGATCCGGGTCACGCCCGAGGACCTGGCCACCAGCATGGCCGGCCTCGACCTCGACATGACGCGCCCGGTGGTCGCCTACTGTACCTGACCCGACGAGGACACCAGCGCCCGGGTGGCGCGCGATCTACGAAAGCAGGGCTTCAAGGACGTCAAGATCCTCAAGGGTGGCCTGGGCGCGTGGACCAACGCGGGCCTGCCCATCGACACCCGCTCCGACCTCTCGCAGGTGGGTGTCGAGCTCTACAAGGCCCTGGCGGGCGGGAACGTCTAGAAGCCCAGCGCCCCTCCGTCGGCCCGGGGATCCGACCCGCCGACGAGTCCTCCCTCCGGCGCCATCCAGATGCAGTGGGCGTGGCCGAACAGATCGTCCCACTCGTCTCCGATCGCGACCTCGTGCCCGCGGCTCTCGAGATCACGCGCCAGCTCGGCCGGGTAGCGGCCCTCGAGGTTGAGCGCCCGTGAGGCCGCGCCCCACGTGCGCCCGTACAGCCAGCGCGGCGCCTCCACCGCGGCCTGCGGGCCGAGCCGACGGAAGAGCCGCCGGGTGAGGATCGCGGCCTGGGTCTGGGGCTGGCCTTCGCCGCCCATGGTGCCGTAGACGAAGCGCGGGCGGCCGCCCTCGAGATACATCGAGGGGATCAGGGTGTGTATCGTGCGCTTGCCGGGCGCGAGGGCGTTGACGTGCCCCGGGTCCAGCGAGAAGAACGAGCCGCGGTTCTGCAGCACCACCCCGGTATCGCCCGCCATCAGGCCCGAGCCGAAGGTGAAGTAGAGCGACTGGATGAGCGAGACCGCGTTGCCGTCGCGGTCCGCGGTGACCAGCGCGATGGTATCGCCGCCCGCGGGCGCCGCGGGCGGCGCGGGGCGCGCGTGCGCGCGGGAGATCAGCCGGGCGCGCGCCTGCAGGCGATCGGGGGCGAGGAGCTCGGCGGGGTCGATCCGCATGTGGGCCGGGTCGGTCAGGTGCCGGTCGCGATCGTCGAAGGCGAGCTTGGTCGCCTCCACGAGGACGTGGATGTAGTCGGCCTCCGGTAGCGTGGCCATGTCCATCCGCTCGGTGATGCCCAGCACCGCGAGGGCGGAGAGGCCCTGGGTCGGCGGCGGGAAGCTCGCGGCCTGTCCCTCGGCGTAGGGGATGCGCAGCGGCTCCATCCAATCCGAGCGATGCTCGGCCAGGTCCTCGAGCGCGAGGGGGCTGCCCGCCGCGGCGGCCGCCGTCACCAGGCGCCGCGCGACGTCGCCGCGATAGAACGCCTCCGCCCCGCCGTCGCGCACCGCCTCGAGGGTGCGGGCGAGGTCGCGCTGCACGAGCGGGCCGCGACGGAGCGCGTCGGGATGGTAGAGGGGCCAGAGCCCCCGCCGGATCACCTCGGGCGCGCGCTCGGTGAACAGGTCCGGCTCGCGCGGCGGCGGCGTGCGCTGGCCGTCCGACGCGGCGAAGCCCTCGCGCGCGTAGAGCTCCGCGTCGGCCAGCAGCGTCTTCCACGGGAGCGGTGAGCCCATCGTCTCGCGGCTGTAGCGGTGCGCCTGCCACCAGCCGTCCACCGTCGCGGGCACCGTGAGGGCCGACGGCCCGCCGCGGGCGGGCAGGACCTGGGTGATGCCGCGCGCCGCGTACCAATCGATGGTGGCCGCGCGCGCGGCGCGGCCGATGCCGCAGAGCGCGCGCAGGGTCTGGCTCCGGCCGTCGTGGATCAGCCACACGTTGTCGCCGCCCAGGCCGTTCATGTGCGGGTACACCACCGCGATGGTGGCCGCCGCCGCGATGGCCGCGTCGAGCGCGTTGCCCCCCGCCCGCAGCGCGGCCACGCCGGACTGGGTCGCGAGCAGATGCGGCGTGGCCACCATGCCGCGGGGGGCGCGCGCTTCGGGGAATCGGGTGGTCGCGGTCATGGGGCAGGGGAATCATACACGCGGCCCGAGCTCGAGAGTCCGACGACGATTCAGTAGGGCGCCAGCGGGACGGCGTCCGGATAGCCGAGCACGTCCTCGGGCAAACACTCCCGGGAGGGGGCCGGGGATCGGTCCTGCCCGTATCGCAGCCGGATGGGAAGCGGAGGTTCGGCGATCTGGATCTCGCCGTACGCCTCCGGATGCTGATGTCTGAAACACCGATCGATCATCGCGCCGCTATCCATGGAAAGGCTCCTCTCGATACTCGACGGCAAGAGACGTGCCACCGGTCGGCACACGGCTTGCTGTGGACACGTGCGGAGCACGATTCAGCGCAGACGCCGCGGCGCGACGGTCCCCGAAATCCCGACGCGGGGCGGCCGGCCGCCCCGCGGCCACCCGGAAGCGCACCGCGAGGTGATCCGGGTCCCGTAGAAAGTACCGGGTGAACCTTTCGCCGGCGTGTCGGTCTTACCGGCCTGCGGTGGGGCTCTCACCGTGAGGAGGGAACGATGAGCGAGCACACCGAGCACATGGATGCACGCCAGCAGCGAGGGCGGTCGTGGATCTGGGCCGCGGTCATCGTCGAGATCATCGGCCTGACGATCGACGCGCTCTGGCACGGCGTCCTGGGCCCGGAGGTGGAGCCGCGGACCCACGCGGAGATGGTGCGTCATCTGGCCACGCTGCACCTGGTGCTCTACGTGGGGGTCGCGATGCTCTTCATGTCCACCGGGTGGGCGCTGATCGAGCGGGCGAGGCGCGGCAGCATCGGGGTGGCGCTGCCCGTCGCGGTCGTGGGCGCGGCGGTGCAGCTGGGCGGCGAGGTCTGGCACGCGTACTCGCACCTGCAGTCGCGGCCGAACCCGCTGCCGGAGCTGGCCGGCTTCGTCGGCCTCGCGGCGGTGATCGCGGCGACCGTCGCCTCGGCGCGGAGCGCGCGAGGGGTCGTACTGGAGCCGCGGCGGGCGCACCGGAGCCCGTAGATCAATGGCCACGCGGTGGCGGCGGGTCGGCATCCTGGTGACGCCGGGATCGGGGGAAGGACGGGCCCGGGGCGTGGCCGGGCGGCTCGCCCGACGGCTGCGCCGCCGCGGCTCCCTGGTCACGATCCAGGACTTCGACGATCTCCCCGCGCTCACCGAGTGGGCGCGGGCCGCCGGTCCGGTGTTCTCGGTGATCTTCTGCGTCGGCGGCGACGCGACCCAGAGCGCGGCCGCCGAGCTGTGCCGGCGGCATCGAATCCCGTTCGTACCGATCCCGACTGGATTCGGGAACCTGTTCGCGAGCGTGTTCGGACACCCCTCGTCGGCGCGCCGCGCCGCGCAGCTCCTGGGCGACGGCGTGATCCGGATGGTGGACGTGGGCCTGGCCGGCGACGAGATATTCCTCTCCCACAAGAGCTACGGCTTCATCGACCAGGTCCAGGAGCACGTGGAGGAGGGCCGGCGCCAGCCGCGGGATCGCGTGCGACGCCTCCTGGCCTACTACGCGATCGCGATGCGCGCGGTGTGGACCACGCCGCTGGCCTCGCTCGCGGTGGAGGTGGACGGCGCGCGGGTGGCGGAGGACGCGGTGGTGGTCACGGTGGCGAACGTGGAGACGTACCGGGACTTCCTCCCGCTGACGCCCGGCGCCTCGCCGATCGACGGGCGCTTCGACGTGTTCGTGATCCCGCGGACCTCCAAGCTCGGACTCGCCTGGCGGCTCGTCCGCCTGAAGCTGCGCCTGCCCGGCCGGTGGAAGGGGGTGGGACTGTACCGGGGGCGGACCGTGGTGGTCGACGGCGGCACGGGCCGCGAGACGCTGCGGGTGGCCCGGCGCGCGCTGCCGCTGCTGCTGGCCCCGGGAGCGGTCGCCGCGCTCGAGCGGCGTCAGGCCGAGGGGGAGGAGGAGGTCCCGGTCGAGACGGTGGCCTGAAGCTCCGCGCGCTTCGCGAGCCAGCCCATCGAGACGAGCACGAGGAGGCCGACGCCGATCCAGCCGATCTGCCGCGCGCGGCGGACGAAGCTGAACGCCAGCCCGGCCCCCGCCCCGAGCCCCATGGCCTCGAAGGCGGCTGCGTTCGCGCTCTCGAATGCGCCGAGGCTCGCCGGCACCAGGAAGGTGGCGAACCGCACGCCCGCGCCCAGCGCCTCGACGACGGTGGCGGTCACGAGGTCGGCGGGGATCCGGAGGAAGGAGAGGATGAGGTACGCCTCGCCCGCGCCCAGCAGCCAGCCGCCCAGGTGGAACGCGGTGGAAAGCGAGAGCCGCCGCCAGTCCCGTCGATAGTAGTCGCGCAGGTCGGCGTCGAGGCGCCGGGCATACTCGTCGTGCCTCACCACGCCGAACCACTCGAGCAGGCGGCCGGCCCGCCCGACCACGCCCACGATCTGGACCGCCACGAAGCCCGCGACCGCCGCCACCTCGACCACGAGGAGCCAGAGCATGGCGCCGAGCACCCGCGAGTCGATGGCGAGCATCGTCCAGGCCAGCGCCACGCCGATCAGGAGGAAGAGCGCCTGCGCGATCGTGAGGGTGGTCTTGGCGATGACCACCGACGGCACGCTCTCCGCGTAGGCCACGTCGCGCCGGATCAGCCAGGCCTTCGCCACCTCGCCTCCCACCGAGCCGACCGCGGTGACGAGGTTCAGCGCCTCGCCGGCCAGCCGGGCCCCGAAGAGGCGCCGGAAGGGCGCGGCGTCACGCGGGAACGCGAACCGCCACCCGAGCGTGTCGACCGCGGTGATCACCGCGTACGGCAGGCATACCAGGACGAGCTGCCACCACGCGAGCTGCTCGAGCGCCGCCAGCACCGGAGCCCATCCGATGCGGTGGATCGAGAACGCGATGGCCCCGATCCCGAGGATCAGCAGCACGAGCTTGACGGTCCGCATGGGCACGCATCCTACAACTTCCATGCCACGGGAGGCAGTCCGCGCCACCCCGTGGCATCATGAGGGTGTACGGTCATGGTGCGGCGAGCTCTCTCGTGTCGGACGGCGGTGCTTCTCGGGGTGGCGTCCATCCTGCTGACGGCCTATCTGGCGCTGGCCGTCGACGCGGCGCACCATCAGCTCCTGCCGGGCGATCGGAGCGTGCGGAGCTGGGTGCAGCCGATGCGAGGCAGCACGCTCGACGGGCCGATGGAGATGGTCTCCCGGCTCGGCGAGCCGGCCGGCCTCGTCCCGCTGATCCTGATCGCCTCGGTGGTGTTGTGGCGGGCCAGCCGGCGCTGGGCGCTGCTCCTGCCGATCCTGATGGCCGGGACCGGCGTGCTGCAGGTGGCGGGCAAGTGGGCCGCGTCCCGGCCCCGCCCGAACGAGGCCCCCTGGGGCTTCCCGAGCGGGCACGTGCTGAGCCTCGTGGTGTACTTCGGAGTCGTGGCCTTCCTCCTCGTCTCGCTGAGCGAGCGCCGTCGGCGCGTTCGCATCCCGGCCTGCTTCGCGTGCGGTGGGGTGGTGGGGCTCGTCGCGGTGAGCCGCATCTACCTCGACATGCACTGGCTCTCGGACGTGATCGGCGGCCTGAGCCTCGGCGCCGCCTACCTGCTGATCGCCATCTGGCTGAGCGAGCGGCTCGGCCGACCTCGCCCGGCCGCCGCGGCGGTGGAGATCGAGGCGGCACGGTCTGCCTGACGAAGCCCGCCTCGGCGCCTTCCGGCTCGGGTAGAATGGCCGGGCGACGATGCCCAGGGGCCTGCGTCCACTTCTGACTGCGATCCGAACGCTGGGGCGGCGGGGTCCGCGCGCGTCATCTGATCCGGCCGGGCGGCCCACCGACGAGAGCCTCCTGGCCGCGCTCACCGCCGGGCGCACGGTGGCCTGGGAGTGGGATCTCCGGACCGACCGCGTGGTGCGGAGTCGGAACGCGCCCGGGCTCCTCGGTCTCCCGGTCACCAACTCCGCCGAGCACGGGCAGACGTTCGAGCGCCTCATCCATCCCGACGACCGCGAGCGCGTTCGCCAGTCCATCCAGACCGCCCTGGCCGACGGCACGCCCATGGCGAGCCAGTTCCGGATCGTGCGGGACGACGGGTCGATCGTCTGGGTGCTCGACGACGGGCAGTTCGAGGTCGACCGTGACGGGCGGCCGCTCCGGATGCGTGGGATCCTGCGCGACATCACCGAGCAGAAGCTCCTCGAGGCCCGGCTCGAGCGCGCCCACCAGGAGGCGGAAGCGGCGAACCAGGCGAAGGATCAGTTCCTCGCACGCTGTCACACGAGCTGCGCACGCCGCTCAACGCGGTGCTGGGCTGGGCGCGCATGCTGGCGAGCGGCCAGCTCGACGCCGACACGACCCGTCGGGCGGTCGAGGTGATCGAGCGGAACGCGGAGGCCCAGGCCCAGCTCGTCGACGATCTCCTCGACCTCGCCCGGATCACCACCGGCAAGCTCCGCCTGGACCTGCGGCCGGTGGACCTGGCCCTGGTGATCGAGCGCGCGGTCGACGTGGTGCGCCCCACCGCGAGCGCCAAGGGCATCCGGCTCCAGGTTGCGCTCGACCACCGCGCGGGGCCGATCATGGGGGACGCCGATCGCCTGCAGCAGGTCGTGTGGAACCTGCTCTCCAACGCGCTCAAGTTCACGCCGCGGGGCGGGCGGGTGCAGGTGTTCCTGGCCCGGGTGAACTCGCACGTCGAGGTGCAGGTGAGCGATTCCGGCGGCGGCATCGCGCGCGACCTGCTCCCGCATCTGTTCGAGCGCTTCCGGCAGGGGACCGACGGCGCGGCGCGGCCGCAGGGGCTCGGGCTCGGCCTGGCCCTGGTGAAGCACCTCGTGGAGCAGCACGGCGGGACGGTCACCGCCGACAGCCCGGGCGAGGGACACGGCGCGATCTTCACGGTCGCGCTGCCGATCATGATCCACGCCGCGCCCGCGGTGGACGGCGACCATCCGGCCGCGCCGCGCTTCCGCGGCCTCAGCACCGACCTGTCGCTGGCCGGCGTCCGGGTGCTCACGGTCGACGACGACCCGGATGCGACCGAGCTGGTGGCCCACATCCTTCAGGGCCGCGGGGCCGAGGTGCGTACCGCGCGGTCGGCGCGCGAGGGGTTCGCGCTGCTCGAGACGTGGCGCCCGGACGTGCTCGTCTGCGACATCGAGATGCCGGGGGAGAACGGCTACGACTTCATCGCGCGCGTGCGCGTGCTGCCCGACCCCCGCGCCACCGTTCCCGCCATCGCGGTCACCGCCTACGCGCGCACCGAGGACCGGGTCCGGGCCATCGGCGCCGGGTTCACGTCCCACATTCCGAAGCCCGTCGAGCCGGTGGAGCTGGTCACCGTCGTGGGAGCGCTCGCCCGGCGCGCCAGATAGCCGCCGACGGGTCGCGCGTCGTCGCGGCCCTCGGGTGTCTCGGGCGGGCCCGGTAGGGAGGGCCCGGTAAGAACTCCCGGCGCCGCCCGGCCGCGGCGGGGATGTCGTCTCTCCGGGGCCCCGTTCGGCCCGCCGCGCCGCTGGCAATCGCCTTGCACACACGCAAGGTCATGCGGATCGCTCACGTCGCCCCGCTCTACGAGCGGGTGCCCCCCCGGCTCTACGGTGGCACGGAGCGGGTCGTCTCGTTCCTGGTGGAGGAGCAGGTGCGGCGTGGATGGGACGTGACGCTCTTCGCGAGCGGCGACTCGCGCACCGGCGCGTCGCTGGTGGCGCCGGTGGCGCGCGCCCTGCGGCTCGACACCGGCGCGGGCGATCAGCTCGCGCCGCACGTGGTCGAGCTGGCCCAGGCGTTCGATCGAGCAGGCGAGTTCGACCTCGTCCACTGCCACGTGGACTACCTGGCGTTCCCGTTCTCTCGCCTGGTCGCCACCCCGACCGTGCACACCCTCCATGGGCGCCTCGACCTGCCCCATACCCGCGCGGTGCTGGGCCACTTCGACGACGTGCCCCTCGTGTCGATCAGCGACGCGCAGCGTCGGCCGGTCCAGGACCTCGCGCTGACCTGGGCCGGGACGGTGCACCACGGGCTGCCGCTCGACGCCTACCCGGTGGGGTCCGGACGCGGCGGCTATCTCGCCTTCCTCGGCCGCATCTCGCCCGAGAAGCGGCCGGACCTCGCCATCAGGGCCGCGCGTCGGGCGGGCCTGCCGCTGCGGATGGCGGCGAAAGTGGACGCGGTGGACCGCGCCTACTTCGAGCAGGAGATCGAGCCGCTCCTCGCCGACCCGCTCGTCGAGTACGTGGGCGAGATCGGCGACGCCGAGAAGCCGGCCTTCCTGGGCGAGGCGGCGGCGCTGCTGTTCCCCATCGACTGGCCGGAGCCGTTCGGTCTCGTGATGATCGAGGCCCTCGCCTGCGGCACGCCGGTGATCGCGCGGCGCTGCGGGTCG
>DATFAJ010000665.1:0-4215 GCA_035254745.1 Candidatus Methylomirabilota bacterium
GACGGCCACACCCCGAACAGCACGATCACCGCCACCAGGATCCACAGGGCGGCCCACTCGGGCCCGCGCGCGTCGGGCAGATGCTGGAAGTGTGGATCGGTCGAGGGCGGGCCCCAGAAGATCTGCTTGGTGACGCGTAGCACGTACACCGCGGTGAGATAGGCCCCGCCCACCGCGGGGAAGAGCCACCATGCGTGCGACGACTGCCAGGCCCCCAGGAACGTGAGGAACTCGGCCACGAAGCCCGCGGTGGCGGGCAGGCCCAGGGACGAGAGACCGGCGATGGTGAACGCGGTCGCGATGCCGGGCATCATGCGCGCGAAGCCGCCCATCTTGAAGATCTCGCGCGAGTGGGCCTTCTCGTAGACGAGGCCGACGAGGGCGAAGAAGAGGCCGGTCATGATCCCGTGGGCGAACATCTGGTAGACCGAGCCGTTCAGCCCGACCTCGGTGAGGGTGGCCGCCCCCAGCATGACCACCCCCATGTGCGAGACCGACGAGTAGGCGATCACGTACTTGAGATCGGTCTGGGCCATCGCGCTGAGCGCCCCGTAGACGATGTTCACGCAGGCGATCGTACCCACGAGCCACGACCACTGCAGCGTGCCGTCCGGCAGCAGGCCCATGCCGAGGCGCACCACCCCGTAGGCCCCGAGCTTCATCAGCACGCCTGCGTGGAGCATGGACACCGCGGTGGGCGCGGAGGCGTGGCCGTCGGGCGACCAGGTGTGGAGCGGCCAGATGCCGGCCAGGATGCCGAAGCCCACGTAGAAGGCGAGGAAGACCCACGACTGGAGCTTCGGGTCGAACTGGGTCAGCTCCATCTCGAGGAACGAGAACGACGACGAGTCCCCCGCCACGTAGAGGGCCAAGATGCCGACCAGGATGAACGCCGACCCGAAGAGCAGGTACAGGGTCAGCTTCATCGCCGCGTATTCCTTGGTCCCCACCCCGGTGCGGCCGATGGCCCAGCCGAAGACGCCCTGCGGCCGCACCTCGCCGCTGGAGCCCCAGATGCCGATCAGCAGGTACATCGGCAACACCGCGATCTCGTAGAACAGGAAGAGCACGAAGAGATCGAGGGAGACGAAGACCCCGTAGACCCCGGTGACCAGGAGGAGCAGGAGGGCGTAGAACTCCTGGCTGCGCACCTTCACCGTCCACGAGGCCCACGCGCCCGCGAAGATGATGATCGACGTGAGCAGCACCATCAGGAGGCTGAGCCCGTCGATGCCGAGCTGGTAGTTGATGCCGAGCGCGGGCACCAGCGGCACGTCCTCGAAGAACTGGAAGCCCGCCGCCTCGCGGTCGTAGGCCACGTAGACCGCGATCGAGAGCACCAGGGGCACCGCGGTCGCGGCCACCGCCAGGCCCCGCACGAGCAGCGCGTTGCGTCGGGCCAGGAACATGATCAGCAGCGCGCCCACGAAGGGCGACCAGGTGATGATCGAGAGCACCGGCAGCGAGGAGAGGGTCATCAGGCGCTCACCGGGGCCACCGCATCCAGACCATGAGGAGGAGCACGCCGAGCGCGATGCCGTAGACGTAGTCCTGGGCCTGGCCGGACTGGATCCGGCGCAGCCGGTCGCCCAGGGTCAGCGTCCACGCGCTCAGCACGTTGAGGACACCGTCGACGATGTAGCGGTCCACCCAGCCCACGACCCGGGCCACCCCCAGGATGCCGCTCCGGTAGACGAGCGCGAAGAAGTCGTCGAGCCAGAAGCGCTCCATCGCGGCCTCGCCGACCAGGGCGAAGCGGCGGAAGACCCACTCGGGGCTGATCCAGCCGAGCGCGTAGACGACCGCGGCGAGGACGATGCCGCCCACCGCCACGCCGACCGCGAGCGGGGTGAGCCAGGCGGGGGCCACGAACTCCGCCTCCGGGTGCGAGAACACGAAGCCGACCCCGATGACCAGCGCCAGGAGCGCCAGGATCCAGAGCACGACCGTCATGATCGCGGGGGCGTCGTGGGCGTGGTCCGGGTCTTGGCTTCCGTGGGCGCCTCCGTGGCCGGCGGACGCGGTCGCCGCGACGGGCGCGCCCAAGAACGCGATGAAGACCACGCGGAACATGTAGAAGGCGGTGAGGAAGGCGGCGGCCACCAGCATCGCGAACGGCACCGTGAGCCCGCGCTCCCACACCGCGCCCAGGATCTCCTCCTTGGAGAGGAAGCCCGCGAAGAACGGGATGCCGGCCAGCGAGAGGGTGCCGATCAGGAAGACGGTGAAGGTCTGGGGCATGCGCCGCGCGAGCCCGCCCATCGCGAAGATGTCGTTGGTGCCGACCGCGTGGATGACCGCGCCCGCGGCCAGGAAGAGCAATGCCTTGAACACGCCGTGGGTCAGCAGGTGCAGGAAGCCCGCGCCCGCGAAGCCGGCGCCGATCGCGGCCATCATGTAGCCGAGCTGGGAGACGGTGGAGTAGGCGAGCACGCGCTTGATGTCGCGCTGCACGCACGCGAGCGTGGCCGCGAGCAGGGCGGTGAAGGCCCCGATCCAGCCCACCGCGGCGAGGACCTCGGGTGCCTGCTCGAAGAGGAACGCGGTGCGGAAGAGCAGGTACACGCCCGCGGTCACCATGGTCGCGGCGTGGATGAGGGCCGAGACCGGGGTCGGGCCCTCCATCGCGTCGGGCAGCCAGACGTGGAACGGGAACTGGGCCGACTTGCCGGCCGCGCCCAGGTAGATGCAGAACATGACGAGGCCGAGACCGGTGAGGGCCTCGCTGCTGCCCTGGGCCATCTCGAACAGCTCGGAGAAGTCGAAGGTGCCGGTGCGGCTCCACAGCATCACGATGCCGATGAGGAATCCCACGTCGCCGGCCTTGGTGACCCAGAAGGCCTTCACCGCCGCGCGCGCCGCCTCCGGCCGCGTGTACCAGTAGCCGATCAGGAGGTAGGAGCAGAGACCCACCAGCTCCCAGCAGATGAAGAGCTGGACGAAGTTGGGAGCCAGCACCAGCCCCATCATCGAGAAGGCGAAGAGCGACTGGTAGGCGTAGTACCGCCCGAGCGAGGCGGGCGGCTCGTCGGACAGGTAGCCGAGCGAGTAGACCTGCACCAGGAAGGAGACCAGCGCCACCAGGATCAGCATCAGGGTGGAGTCGGCGTCGGCGAGCACGCCCACCGAGGTCAGCACGCCGTCCTCCACCGGGATCCATTCCCACAGCATCCGCCGGGCCATGTCCGGCACCGCGGAGCGCCAGGCGGAGACGGCGGCGGCCAGCGCCCCCGCCGAGAGCACGATCGAGAGCCACGCCGCGGGCTTGCCGGAGCGGCGCAGCGGCACGATCAGGCTCAGGAGCAGGAAGGAGACCGCGGGCGCCAGCCAGGCCCAGAGCGCGAAGTTACCGGAAGCGGCCATGGAGAGCGCTATCCCTTGAGGAGGTCCAGGTGGTCCGCCACCGCGGTGCGGCGGATGCGGTAGATGAGGATGACGAGGGCCAGGCCCAGCGCCACCTCCGCCACCGTGATGCAGATCGTGAACACGGTGAAGACCATCCCCGAGACGTCGCCCAGGAAGCGGGCGAAGGCGACCAGGTTGATGTTGACCGCGTTGAGCATCAGCTCGATGCCGAGCAGGATGCCGATCGTGTTCCGCCGGGTCATGACGCCGAAGAGCCCGATGCAGAACAGCATCGCCGCGAGCGTGAGGTAGGCCTGGAGGGTCACGGGCTAGTCGTCCGGCCGCGCGAAGTAGAGCGCGCCCACCAGGGCGGCCAGGAACAGGACCCCCAGGAGCTCGAAGGGCAGCACGTAGGTGGTGAGCAGGCTCTGCCCGATCGCGCGGGTGAGGTCGCCCGAGACCGCGGGCCGCGGCACCGTGAGCGGAGCCCGGCGGAAGATCGCCAGGATCGCCACCAGCAGGGCCCCCGCGATGCCGAAGCCGGCCCCGAGCTGCCGGCTGGTCTGGGTGATGCGGTCGCCCACCAGCCGCTCGGTGACCACGATCGCGAACACCACGATGGTCACCACCCCACCCGCGTAGAGCAGGAGCTGGATCGCGGCGAGGAACTCGGCGTCGAGGGACAGGAACACCCCGGCGGTCGCGGTCAGGGCCAGCGCCAAGTAGAGGACCGAGTGGAAGAGGTTCCGGGTCAGCACCACCGCGAGGGCCGAGGCCAGCAGCACCACCGCGAGCACCCAGAACGCGATCGGCTCGAGGCTCACTCCGGGGCGCCTCCCGTCTTCGCGGCCTTGGGCGGGGTCTGCATGT